>JBKJZS010000340.1:0-2342 GCA_046714915.1 Polaromonas sp.
CCCCCACACACCCCCGTTTGCACACCCGATTGAGCCGCCAGTTTGGCTTGCAAACACCCCTGGTACTCGCCCCCATGGCACTGGCTGCCGGTGGTGAACTGGCCGCTGCCTGTGCAAAAGCGGGCGCCCTCGGGCTGGTCGGCGGTGGTTATGGCGAGTTGGTCTGGACCCAGGCGCAATACACGCTGGCATTGCAGGCCGCCACCACACCGGCCGACCGGCAACGCATTGGCTGCGGCTTCATCACCTGGAGGCTGGACCAAGATGCCAGCGCACTGGACTGGGTACTCGACCATCCGGCAGCCAACAAACCCCGCGCCATCATGCTGTCGTTTGGCGACCCCCAGCCCTATGCAGCCCGTATTGCCGCTGCGGGTGCCGCCCTGATCTGCCAGGTGCAGCGCCTGGAGCAGGTGCCGCAGGCGCTGCAGGCTGGCGCGCAAATCATCGTCGCTCAGGGCGGCGAGGCTGGCGGCCATGGCATGAACGCCCTCAACAACCGCGCCACCATCAGCTTCGTACCCGAACTGGCCGACTGGCTGGCCGCGCATTCGCCCGACACCCTGCTGCTCGCGGCGGGCGGCATTGCCGACGGCCGCACGCTGGCAGCAGCGCTGGTACTGGGTGCCGACGGCGCGCTGGTGGGTTCACGGCTGTGGGCCACCCAGGAAAGCCTGGCCGCTCAGGGCGCGAAAAACCAGGCCGTGCAGACCACGGGCGACGGCACCGCGCGCAGCCCCGTGTTCGACATCCTGCGGCGCAAGAACTGGCCCGCACCGTATGACTTTCGGGCCATTCGCAACGGCGTGCATCGGCAATGGGAGGCGCGCATCGACGAATTGCGTGCCGCCCCCGACGCGGCGCGCGCCGACTACGAGGCGGGCCTCAAGGCCAGCGACTTTTCACGCGCGCATGCCACCGTGGGTGAGGCGGTGGGCCTGATTCGCGATCTCCCACCGGCGGCCGAGGCGATTGCCCGCATGACGGCCGAAGCGGCTCAGGCTTTAAGCAAAAACAGCGTCTAGGAGCCTGTCGGGCTTGGGACGTCGAAAGCGAAAATTGGCCCCAGCGAGGACAGTTTTTGCCGGATTTGCAGTCCCATAGCCTGACTATGGGACAAGAAGACGGTGAAAAATGGACCGCTGCGGCCAATTTGCAGCCGACGCTTCCCTAGTCCGACAGGCTCCTAACCCATACATGGCGGGCGCAAACAGCTATAAATTTTGAAGCACCCGAGTCGCCGGGATGTCGTTCAGGCAACGTGTATGGCCCAACGGACAGTCACGCGCAAAACACGGCGCGCAGTCCAGCGGCGGCTCGTACGCCGGGTCGGCTTTCAGCCAAAGCACGGTGGCCTTTTGGCTCAGCGGCGGCGTGTGCAGCGGGCTTGATGAGCCAAAAATAGCCACCTGCGGCACGCCAAACGCGGCCGCCACATGCATCAGACCGGAGTCATTGCTGATCACGCTTTTTGCGGCGGCGATGGCGCATAAAGCCTGCAGCAGCGTGGTTTTGCCCGCCAGGTTGCGGCATTTTCCGGGCGCGGCGGCACTGATCTCCTCGCACAAGTCCGCCTCCTTGCCCGAGCCCAGCAACACCACCGGCAGAGGCAGCAAGCGCGCCAGCTCGGCAAAATGCGCCGCCGGCCAGCGCTTGGCCGGGCCGAACTCGGCCCCCGGCGCAAACACGTAATAGCCGCCGCGCTGCAAGCCCAAGGCCTGCAGCGCGGCGCCGACTTCGGCGGGCGCCAGCTGCAGTTGCGGCCGGTAGGCTTCTAAATCGGCTTCGCCCCTGAGCGCCGTATAAAACGCCACCATGGGCGGCGTGTTGCCCGGGGTTTTCAGCCGGTGTGTGAGCAGGCCGACGCGCGCCTCACCGAGGTACCCCACCCGCTTGGGAATGCTGGCCAGAAACGGCAGCAGCGCGCTTTTCAGTGAATTGGGCAGCACATAGGCGGTGTCAAAACGGCCCTCAATCTGCCGGGCCATTGCGCGGCGCGCCTTGAACTGCAGGCCGCCATGGGCAAACGGAAACTCAATCACCTCGGCCACCTGCGGCATGGCCCGGTACACCGGCGCGACCCAGGGGAGCGCGCCCACAGTGAGTTGCTCGCCACGCGCGCGCAGGCGGCGCAGCAGCGGCTCGGTCATGACCGCGTCGCCAATCCATTGCGGCGCGATGATGAGCGAGCGGGTCATGGCGGCCTCACGCCAGCAAAACAATGGGCGCCAAAACAATTGGGGTCAGAGTCCAATTGTTTTTCCGAGCGCTCAATTAAATCAAAAACAATCGTGATCTGACCCCGATTGTTCCGATTGTTCCCGATTGTTCCTATCCATTGC
>JBKJZS010000341.1:0-12969 GCA_046714915.1 Polaromonas sp.
GCATGCACACCGTGGGCGCCCCGCTGGCCGAAGGCCAGAAGGACGTCTCTTGGCCCTGCAACCCCACGGTCAAGCACATCGTCCACTACCCCTCCACCCGCGAGATCTGGTCCTACGGCTCCGGCTACGGCGGCAACGCGCTGCTGGGCAAGAAGTGTTTTGCGCTGCGGATTGCGTCGAACATGGGCCGCGACGAGGGCTGGCTCGCCGAACACATGCTGATCCTCGGCGTGACCAACCCGCAGGGCAAAAAATACCATGTGGCTGCGGCCTTCCCGTCTGCCTGCGGCAAGACCAACTTCTCGATGCTGGTGCCGCCCGCCGGATTTGACGGCTGGAAGGTGACCACCGTTGGCGACGACATTGCCTGGATTAAACCTGCGGCCGACGGCAAGCTCTACGCCATCAACCCGGAAGCCGGTTATTTTGGCGTGGCGCCCGGCACCAACATGCTGACCAACCCGAATTGCATGCGCAGCCTGGGCCGTGACACCCTCTTCACCAACGTCGCGCTCACCGACGACGGCGACGTCTGGTGGGAAGGCATGGAGCAGGACGCCCCCGGCAAAGCACTGCCGGCCCACCTGATCGACTGGCAGGGCAATGACTGGACCCCGCAGATCGCCAAGGAAACCGGCGCCAAGGCCGCGCACCCCAACTCGCGCTTCACCGTGGCCGCGATCAACAACCCCGCGCTCGACAGCGCCTGGGACGACCCCAAAGGCGTGGCGATTGATGCCTTCATCTTCGGCGGTCGGCGCTCCAACACCGTGCCGCTGGTGAGCGAAGCGCGCAATTGGGTTGAAGGGGTTTACATGGCTGCCACCATGGGCTCGGAGACGACAGCCGCAGCCACCGGTCAGGCCGGCGTGGTTCGCCGTGACCCGTTTGCCATGCTGCCGTTTGCCGGCTACAACATGAGCGACTACTTCCAGCACTGGCTGGACCTGGGCCAGAAGCTGGCAGCGGCCGGCGCCACGCTGCCCAGGATTTACACCACCAACTGGTTCCGCAAAGGCGAGGACGGCCAGTTTGTCTGGCCCGGTTACGGCGAAAACATGCGCGTGTTGAAGTGGATGGTTGACCGCATTGAAGGCAGCGGTCAAGGCAGGGAACACATCACCGGCATCAGCCCCAGCTACGAAGACCTGAACTGGACCGGCCTGGACTTCAGCGCCGAACAGTTCAAGAGCGTCATCAGCATCGACAAAGCCGCGTGGCTCAGGGAGCTGGAGCTGCACACCGAACTGTTCCGGCAACTCGAGCATCACCTGCCGAAAGAACTGGGAGAGACCAAAGCCGCGATTGAGCGCCGGCTGGCTGCCTGACCGGGCAGCCAGCAATCCGCTGCAGCCGAAGTACAGCGCACGACCTGCGCCGCCTGTCTCGCGTCCGTGGCGACCCGCCCCGGACGCAAAAAAGCCACCTGACCCGGTGGCTTTTTTAGTGGCCGCCGCAAGGGTGGCCTGGACCCGGTGCCTAGATGTAGTTGCGCTGATAAGCACGCAGTTCCGAGCCACCCACCCGAATCGTGCGCTTGGGCAAGGTCGCCGGTACAGCGGTTGCGGTCACTATTGCTGTTGCTGTTGCCAGGGGCACAGGAGCAGCTTCGACGGTGGTCTCTTGGCGCGCCATGGCCACACGCAGTTCAGCCATCACGCGCGGGTCGGTTTTCGCCGTTTCCCACAGGCGGATGTCGGCACGGGCCTGCGCAATGCTGCCGGACCAGGCATCCAGCGCCGCCATCACACGCGCCGCCAGATTGCGGGCGGTGCCGGCAAACAAAGCCAGCGCGGCAAAAGCCACGGCCCAGAGGGCAATCCACATCACCAGCAGATGGCCTTCGGCGACGCTGTCCATCACCTGGTCGGCAACCACCATGACGGCCGCAGCAATGGCGGACAGCAACAGAGCGGCCAGGCCGCGCGTGCCGGAAAATCCCTGACGCAATTGCCTGGCGGCATCAATAGCCGACTCAACACGGGCGACGCCGGGATGCTCTGTGGAATATTTCGGATTGACGAAGCTGGTCATGACGGTTCCCCTGGTGAGTGCCGGCACCGGTATGGTGTGGGCACAGGGACATATTAGGGTTAACACTCATGCTATTCAACTTTATCTTTATAATGTTTGTTATTCACAGCAGTGATAATTGAGCTGTCACGCGAGAAACCCCCATGAATCCGCCCAATTTCCGCACCCTTGACTTGAACCTGCTTCGCGTTTTTGACGAAGTTATGGCCGAGCGCAGCCTGACGCGGGCTGCGCGCAACCTCTCGCTGACCCAGCCGGCTGTCAGCAATGCCCTGCGCCGCCTGCGCGAAACGCTGGGCGACGAGCTGGTGCAACGCAGTGGCCAAGGCATGGCCCCCACACCCCGGGCACGCGCGATCTGGCCCGCCGTGCGCGAAGCCCTGCAGCAGTTGCAGGAGTCCCTGATCCCCAACGCGTTCCTGCCCGCGGAAGCTACCTCGACCTTTGTACTGGCCATGGCCGATGCGACCGCGGCCGAACTCATCCCGGGCTTGACTGAAATCATGGAGAACGAAGCGCCGGGCGTAACCATGCGGGTGGTGCCGCTTATCACGCGCGATCCGCGACGGCTACTTGACGACGAGGCCATCGACCTGGCGGTGGGTTACTTCCCCTCGGTGCTGGCCGACCTGACCGCGCACGTGCAAAGCGGCGAGCCGCTGCCGTTTTTGCACCAGCGGCTTTATAACGGGAAATACGTGTGCGTGATGCGCAAAGACCACCCCCTGGCCGTCGGCCCTCTCACCCTTGACCGTTTTTGCGCCGCACGCCATATGCTGGTGAGCTTTTCAGGCCGGCTTTATGGTTTTATTGATGAATCGCTGGCGTCGCTGGGCCGCAAACGCCAGGTGGTGCTGACGGTCAACCAGTTTTTTACGGCGGGCCGGGTGGTGGCCAACTCCAATCTGCTCACGGTATTGCCGCGGCATTTTGTCAGTGTCACCGGCATTGCCGACCAGCTGCTACTCAGGCCCCTGCCCTTTGATGTGTCGCCCGTGCATGTGGATGCAGTGTGGCATCGCCGCTCACAGCAACGCAGCGCGCATGCCTGGTTGCGCCAGGCAGTGGTGCGCGCGGCGGACAAGGCGTTCTCGGGCTGACAAAAGCCTTTGCCGGATCCGGCTCTGCGCGGGCCGGGCCGTCTGGAGCAGCTTCTTCGCCTCTGCGCTGGGTGCGTACCTCTGGCGACGTGGTGTTCATCACCGGCGCGGTGGCCATGGCGCTGCAGGTGGTGCTCGGGCTGCCGGGCAAGAAGCCCGCCCTGGCGACGCCCGCGGTCGGGCCGAGCATGGCGCGGAGTTGATGCGTTTTTAACCGTCGGCCGGGAGCCGCAGAAGCGGGAGGCCGGGGTTCGCACCCGCCAGCTCCGCAGCTGATCCAACTGCGACAATTGAAGCGTGAACATCCAGCTTCTGTCCGACCTGCACCTCGAATCCAATCCGCATTTCAGGGCCCGGCCCCTGCCCGGTGCCGACCTGCTGGTCCTGGCGGGGGATATCGGTTCTTACCAAAACGAATCCTTGCTGGGCCGTTTGAATATCAGCGACTTTGGCCTGGCGAGCTTTTCGCCCTTGCCGGTGAGCCAGGGCGGTGCGGGCTGGCCGACTCCGGTGTTTTTTTTGCCCGGGAACCATGAGTACGACGGGCTGGACTTTGACGAGACCCACGTGCGGCTGCGAGAAACCTGCGAGCGACTGG
This sequence comes from Polaromonas sp., assembly GCA_046714915.1. GTDB lineage: Bacteria > Pseudomonadota > Gammaproteobacteria > Burkholderiales > Burkholderiaceae_C > Polaromonas. Next base: position 3,733 of record JBKJZS010000341.1, read on the forward strand.
GCATGGTCTGGCTGGAGCGCGAAACCGTGGTACTGCAGGGCGTGCGCTTTGTGGGGAGCACGCTGTGGGCAGACTTTGATGCGCTGAGCGTCGACAAGGCGCGAACCGGTGACATCACGCTGACCGAGCAGCTCAAGGCCCGCGAGAAGGCCTTTCGCGCGGCCAATTTTTACCTGAAAAAAAACCACGCGTTTCGGGGCGGCCAGCCCATGCTGGCCGCCGATGTGCGTGAAGAAGGCCTGAAAAGCCAGGCCTGGCTGCGGCAGGCGCTGGCGCTTCCCTTTGACGGCCCTACCGTGGTGGTGACGCATTTTGCGCCCAGCCTGTTGAGCGCCGAGCCGCGCTACGGCCTCGCGCCGGGAACCGCGGGATTTTGCAATTCACTGGACGAGCTGCTACCCCTGGCCAGCCTTTGGCTGCACGGTCATTTGCACTGCGCCATTGACTACGTGAAGCACGGCTGCCGCGTGGTAGCCAACCCGCTGGGCTATGCCCGGAAGGGCGAGCAGGACCGCTTCAAACCCGATTTGTTGATAAAAATAGGTCGCTAGCCCTTGTGAATAGAGCGTGTACAGCTATATAATTGATAGCAATTTCGCGCGGGCATCAAAGCCGGACGCTTCCCAGCGTGAAGCAAAAGCTGGCGCCCTGGCAACAGATCCGGCGTTGGCACCCCGCCGTTTATCGGGCGTTCAGCCCCTCAAAGCAGGTGGTGATCACCAGTTCGACAATCTCGTCGTCGCTGTGCTGGCCACCCGCCTTCAGGAACTCCACCACCGGGTCGCAGGCCCGGGCATACAGGGTGTAAAGCACCAGCAGCGCCGGGACCTTCAGGCTTAGCGAACCGTCTTCTTGTGCCCGCTCTATCCAGGCACCGATCTGGTCGCTGACCTGCACCAAGCCGTCCAGGTAAGCCTTGTTGTTCATCAGGGTGGCGCGCAAGCTGGAATTGTGGTGCGGCAGCGACGGCATTTCACCGGCCAACTGCAGCTCCAGCATCCAGCGCACCATCGCCTTGAGCTGTTCCAGGGGTCTGGCGTCCACTGGCAGGCCGGCCAGAAACGCCTGTGCCCGCTCCACCACCCGCACCATGGCAGCAGCGGCCAGGTCTTCCTTGCTGGGAAAGTGTTTGTAAAGGCTGGCTTTGGCAATCCCCACCTCGGCGGCGACCTGGTCGACCGTCATCAGATCAAAGCCTTTTTCTGCCAGCAGGCGGTTTACCGCTTGCATGATCGCATCCTCGCGGGCGGCCAGCATCTGCACCTTGAAGGAGACTTTGGGCGCGCCGATTTTGGCAGGTCGGGCCCTGACGGCCACCACGGAAGGCGTTTTGATAGTCATACGGTAAATTTTAGCCGATTGCGTCGGTAAAAAAAGTCACCGGTTTATTTTCAACCAACAAGTCATACTATGACCAAACAGTAAATAGCCCCCAGTCGGTATCCGCCGTATCCAGTCATGGCTGAAGCGCCCTTCACTGGAGGGGTCTTGAACGCTTGCTGCTCCCATAAGCGCTTGCTGACAACTCCTTATTCTCCGGGATTGGCCGGGCGCTGACCGGCGCCCGTCGTCCTCCTACAGCCGGCCCCAGGATGCGCTGACAAACCGCAGCTCCCGGTGGAGGCACAGTGGTCATGAGAGCAGTCCTGTTGACTGCAAGGAAAGCAACCATGACCACCCGCAGACCCGTCACTCCCGCCAGCCCCGCGCACCACAAGACACCGGACAGGCCGGGAAGCAGCGATGGCATGCCGGCCAAAATCCCCGCGGCAGGTCGTTCCCGGCCGGGACAGGCAGCAACCCCGCAGGATGCCTCGGACGAAGCCAGCCTGGCTCTGCCGCATGAACGTGACCAGTCGACTCCGATGACCGACAGTCCGCCTGACCCGCAAGTTCAGCAAGCCCACCGCGACCTCAGCCGCGGTCTGCAGGACACTGGCAGGAGTCCGGCCATGGACAAAACCTATGAAAAACTCAAGCGGCGTTGAATTGGACCTCGTTCGGATTCAGGCACCAATTTGCTCCTGTTTTGATCGCTGTTTACGCTCACTGGCATTGATTGAAAAGCCTGTTTTATCAAAAACCAGGGCGATCTGCAGGCCTTCCGCCAGGTAATGCCCTGCGGTTGCCAAGATGTCCACGGCCCCGCCCGCGCTGGCGGGCAGCTCCGGATGTGAGGTCCGGGGGCAAAATCCTCGCAAGGCTTGCACTTGCGCCTATGAAGCCATAAAAAAGTAGCGGCCAGGACAGCGCCTGCCGCTTCAGGTAAATTACACCCATGCCGCCCGCCGTCCGCCTCCGCCAAGCCAGCCGCCCGAGTTTTTCCCAGCGCGAGTTCCGTGCTGCGCTGGGCATGTTTGCCACCGGCGTCACGATAGTCACCGCGCGCACCGCCAGCGGCGACTTGATCGGGCTAACCGCCAACTCCTTCAATTCCGTCTCCCTGGAGCCGCCGCTGGTGCTATGGAGCCTGGCGCGCGCCGCCGGCTCGATGCCCACCTTGAGCGCCGGCTCGCACTACGCCATCAACATCCTGGCCGCTGACCAAAAAGAGCTGGCCGAGCGTTTTGCCACCAAGCGTGAAGGCCGCTGGGAGGGCGTTGCCTGGACCGAAGGCGTCAGCGCCTCGCCGCTGCTGACGGGCGCTGCTGCCACTTTTGAATGCTTTAACCGGAGCCGCTACGAAGAAGGCGATCACGTGATTTTTGTGGGGGAAGTAGAGCGCTGCACCCACCGCGCCGGCGCCGCACCGCTGCTGTTTCACGGCGGCAGATTTTACACCGAGCACCCGCTGTAAGGCGTCGTCCGCATGGGCCTGCAACCGCCCGGAGCCTCCTAACGCATGACCCTGCGCAAAACCCAGCTTGATGCCCTCGCCCTGTCACTGCTGCTCGGCTGCTGTTTGTTTTGGGGCTTTCAGCAGGTGTTGGTCAAAGCCACGCTGGTGGAGCTTCCCCCGGTGTTTCAGGCCGCCATCCGTTTTGCCGGCGCGACCTTGCTCTTGGGTCTGTGGTGTGGCTGGCGCGGCATCAAGCTGTTTGCTGCGGACGGCTCGCTGCAGGCCGGCCTGCTTGCCGGCAGCCTGTTCGCGATCGAATTTGCCTGTCTTTACATCGGCTTGCAGTACACCAGTGCTTCCCGGCTGACGGTGTTCCTGTACACGTCGCCGTTCTGGGTCGCAGCACTGCTGCCTCTGTGGGTGAAATCCGAAAAACTGCGCCGCCTGCAATGGGTGGGCCTGGCTTTCGCGTTTGCCGCGGTGGTCTTTGCGTTGCGCGAAGGATTCAGTGCCGGGGCCGTGCCCACCTGGCTGGGTGATGTGCTGGCGCTGCTCGCCGGCATGTTCTGGGGGCTGACCACGGTGGTGATCCGCGCGTCTTCGCTGGCCCGGGTGTCCGCCGAAAAACTGCTGTTCTACCAGGTGGCGCTGAGCGCCGTGACACTGCCGGTGCTGTCGCAGGCGCTGGGCGAACAGTGGGTCTGGACCTTCAGCCCTTTTGCCATCATCTCGCTGCTGCTTCAGACCGTGGTGGGCGCCTTCGCCAGTTACCTGGCCTGGATGTGGATGCTGGGCCGCTACCCGGCCACCAAAATTTCGGCGTTTGTGTTTCTGACGCCGCTGTTTGCGCTGCTGTTTGGCGCGCTGTGGCTGAACGAAGCCGTCTCGCCCAGCCTGCTGGCGGCACTGGTGCTGGTGGCGGCGGGCATTGTGCTGGTCAACCGGAAACCGGCGGTCGGCTAGGCGCAATACTGTTCATTCAAGTTATTCACGCAGAGCCGGAATGACAAGAACCTTAACTTGTCAGTGCGGGCCTGACCCGCAGTCCATGGATCCCGGATCAGAGCCTGCCCCGGACTTGATCCGGGGTCCGGGACCTGAACCGTATTGGGGCTAAGCGCGGGCCGCACGGGCTGCGGCGAACCGGACATACCAGTCCAGGCAGGCCGGATTGGCCATCGCGTCCCGGTTGACGACCTTCTCAATCGGCTGGCCGAGCAGCAGCTTCTTGATCGGCAACTCCTGCTTTTTGCCCGACAGCGTGCGTGGAACCTCGGGCACCTGGAAAATCTCGTTTGGCACAAACCGCGGTGACAGCGCCGTCTTGATCGCGTTGTTCAGTCTGGCCTTCATCGCGTCGTCCAGCACCTCGCCAGCGCGTAGCACAACGAACAGCGGCATGTAGCTGTCACGGCCCAGGTATTCGAGGTCCACCACCATCGAGTCCAGCACTTCCGGCAGGGCCTCAACCGCGCTGTAGAGTTCGCTGGTGCCCATGCGCAGACCGTGGCGGTTGATGGTGGCGTCGGAGCGGCCATAAATGATGCAGCCGCCGGTCGGCGTGATCTTGAGCCAGTCGCCGTGACGCCAGACGTTCGGATACATGTCAAAGTAACTGGAGATATACCGCGCGTTGCCGCTGTCACCCCAGAAATAAAGCGGCATCGAAGGAATCGGCTGGCTGCAGACCAGCTCGCCAACTTCGCCGATGACCGGCTGGCCCGACTCGTTCCAGGCCTCAACGGCGCAGCCGAGCAGGCGGCATTGCATCTCGCCCGGCACGAGGGCAAGCTCCCGGTTGCCGCCGATAAAAGCCCCGGCGAAGTCGGTGCCCCCGGAAATATTGCACCACCAAATGGGTTCCCCCACGCTGTTCACTTCGTGTAATGCGCTGCCCCCCGCGGGGGCTGTGCTTGCTTGGGGCGGCCCTGCGCGGCGCACCTGGCTGACCCCCACGCTGTTCACTTCGTGCAATGCGCTGCCCCCCGCGGGGGCTGTGCTTGCTTGGGGCGGCCCTGCGCGGCGCACTTCGCCTCCGCTGGCTTCCTCCAGGGCGCGTACTCGCAAGCGTTCAAATTGCGCCGTTCCCCAGCGCTGCGATTCTGCGCTTAACGGTGAGCCGGTCGTGCCGAGTGCCCTGATCTTTGTCAGGTCACCGCAGCTGGAAAGATCGATACCCGCCTTCATGCAGTTGGCAAAAAAGGCCGCGCCGGCGCCGAAAAAAGTCACGCCGAGTGCGGCGGCAAAGCGCCAGAGTGTGGTCCAGTCGGGCTGGTCCTTGCTGCCACCCGGATTGCCATCGAAAATGCAGCACGTGGTGCCGTTGAGCAGTCCGCCCAGTTGCGCGTTCCACATGACCCAGCCGGTGGAGCTGTACCAGTGAAAACGCTCGCCCCAGGAATTGGCGTCGTAACTGCAGCCGACGTCGTTGTGCAGCACTTTCAACGCCAGCGCGACGATCACGGTGCCGCCATGGCCGTGAACAATCGGTTTCGGCAGGCCGGTGGTGCCGCTGGAGTAGACAATCCACAGCGGATGATCAAACGGCAGCCACAGCGGCTCGAACGCTGCGGTTTCAGCATCATTTTGGCCTGTAGCCCTTTCAAACAAAGCGCAGTCAGCTATTGAATTAGTAGCATTCAGGTTGTGATGAACGATCACATGCTGCAGCGTCGGCAAGGCTGCGCGCAGTTCGGCCAGCACGTCCGTCCGGTCGAAGTCGCGCCCGCCATAGCTGACGCCGTCGCAGGCGATCAGCACCTTGGGTTCAATCTGTTTAAAGCGATCCAGCACGGCAGGGGTGCCCATGTCGGGGGCGCAAATGCTCCACACGCCGCCCAGGCTGACAACCGCCAGAAAAGCAACCATGGCCTCGGGAATGTTGGGCATGTAGGCGGCCACACGGTCGCCCGGCTGCAGGCCCTGCGCTTTCAGGTGCAACGCCAGCGAGGCGACCTGCCGACGCAGTTCGGGCCAGCTCAGCTCACGCGGCCGTCCGCTGGCGAGGCTTTTTTCGTTGTGGCTGAGCAGCGCCGGAAAACCGGCAGCATGCGCCTTATCCACATGCCGAAAGACCTGCTGCGCATAGTTGAACTGCGCGCCGGGAAACCACTTCGCGCCGGGCATGGTGTTGTTCGCCAACACGGCGGTATGCGGCGTCGGCGACTGCATGTCAAAGTAATCCCAGATGCTTTGCCAGAAAGCATCCAGATCCGTCACGGACCATCGCCACAGCGCCTCGTAGCTGTCGAAAGACAGGCCACGTGTCTGGCTCAGCCAGCTTTGGAAAAGCCTAATTTGGGGGATGTAAGGAGCGGTCATACCGGAAAGATAACAGTTCACGGCCAGGCACACCGTCACGCGTGTTCCGTCGCGGGATCGGCGAGCCGGCCACACTTCAGGGGGGTCACCGACCTGAAGGCGCTTTGTTCAAGGAATCTGGTGGGTCAGCGCTTGGCGGGCCGCCCACCGGCCCAGGTTGTCGGCACGCCTGCGCCACGCCGGAAGTGGCCCAAGACCCTGAAAATTCAGAGGCATTTCGAAAAACCCAGATCAGGCTTGGGCGAGATACGTCGTCGGAATTAGTTCTTGTGTGGCAGGCGCATTGCTCTTAGCATTGCGTCACTTTAAAAATGGAGGACAGTATGGCAATGGCGGAGACAACGAAGAACAGGTCAGGCGGATCACCAACCCAGGGCCTGTTGGGCTGGGCCGAAAAAAGCAGCGCGGTGCTGCAGCAAGGCGGCGTGATCGGGCCTGACGAGCGCCTGCCCTGGCCACAAACCGCTGTGATGGGTGTGCAGCATGTGATTGCGATGTTCGGCGCCACCGCGCTGGCGCCGATTCTGATGGGCTTCGATCCGAATATCGCGATTTTGATGAGCGGCATCGGCACGCTGATCTTTTTTGTCATTACCGGCGGCAAGGTGCCGAGCTGCCTCGGCTCCAGTTTTGCCTTTATTGGCGTGGTGATTGCCGCCACCGCCTACGCCGGACAAGGACCGAACGCCAACATCGGCGTGGCGCTGGGTGGCATCATTGCCTGCGGCGTGGTGTACACGCTCATAGGCGCCATCGTGCAGGCGGTCGGCACCGGCTGGATTGAACGGTTGATGCCGCCGGTGGTGACTGGCGCGGTGGTGGCGGTGATTGGTCTGAGCCTGGCCGGCATCCCGATCAAGACCATGGCCGCCAGCAACTTTGAGGCATGGATGCAAATCCTCACCTTTGTCAGCGTGGCGCTGGTTGCCGTGATGACCCGCGGCATGCTGCAGCGCCTGCTGATTCTGGTCGGCCTGATAGTCGCTTCGCTGATCTACGTGGTGCTGACGAATGGTCTGGGCTTGGGCAAGGCGGTCGATTTCTCCGGCATCGCCAATGCGGCCTGGGTCGGCCTGCCCGGTTTTACCGCCCCGGTTTTCAGTGCCAACGCCATGCTTCTGATTGCGCCGGTCGCCATCATTCTGGTCGCCGAGAACCTCGGCCACATCAAGGCGGTCACGGCCATGACCGGCAAAAACATGGACCAGTACATGGGCCGCGCCTTCATCGGCGACGGTGTCGCCACCATGGTTTCGGGCGCTGCCGGCGGCACCGGCGTGACCACCTACGCGGAAAACATCGGCGTCATGGCTGCGACCAAAATCTACTCGACGGCGGTCTTTGTCGTGGCAGCGTTGATTGCGGTGGTATTGGGTTTCAGCCCCAAGTTCGGCGCGCTGATCCAGGCCATTCCACTGCCGGTCATGGGCGGCGTCAGCATTGTGGTGTTCGGCATGATTGCAGTCGCCGGCGCCAAGATCTGGATCGACAACAAGGTCAACTTTGCCGACAACAAGAACTTGCTGGTCGCGGCGATCACGCTGGTGCTGGGCACCGGTGATTTCACGCTGAAGTTCGGTCAGTTTGAGCTCAACGGCATAGGCACCGCCACCTTCGGCGCCATTTTGCTTTACGCACTGCTGAACCGCAAGCGCTAGCAGGCTGCGGCCCCCGCGCGCCGGACCGCCACCTCAGGTCGTGGTTTGCTGGCCCTTGGCATGGGCCAGGGCCAACTTGGTCGCCGCCAATTCCCGTTCCAGGTCGGCGCGTTCGTCGATTTCCTGCTCCAGCAGCTCGTTGACCTGCTCCAGGTCCTGGGCTGCCTCCTGAATCCTGCCCTCCAGTTCGTCGGTCTTCTGCAGCGCCTGTGCCACCTCACCGGTCTGCACAGGGTGGGGAATTTCCTGCTTGAGCACGGTGTTGATCACCAGCAGTTCGTCAGCCGACTGCTTCACGGTCTCTTTGACGGCGTCGCTCTGATCAAGCGCGATGACCAGGGGTGATGGGGAAACGGGGGAAACGGGCTGCTGTTGGGACATGATGGACGGCCTTGGTTATGCTGCAATGATGCGGGAAGCTGGAAGGACCTGAAATCGGGCTGCGTGCAAGGCTAATACGGGCTTCGATATTACCCACTGCGGCGCTGGCCACGGTAAAGACCCGCACGGCAACGGGGATTTTAAGCGGCCAAGGACTTCAATCCCGGTTCCCGGGACTCCGGTCAGGGACGGTGCAGGCGCTCAGGGCGATTTTCTGGCTGGCGCCGGGCTGCTTTTTTGAGCGGGTTCCGGGCTGAAAATTTTGCCCAGTGTGGCGCTGATGCGGGCGCCAATCGCGGTACCCACGCCGGGTAATACCGCCGTGCCCAGCACGGCGCCGGCGATGGCACTGCGGGGAACAGAAACCCTGACTTTCTCCAGCGGATCGCTGAGTTGAATCGGCAAGCCAACCAGCCCGGCCACCAGATCGACGGTAAACTCCGCCTCGATCTGCCGGTTGGCTATCCGAGCCTGGCCTGAAGCGCTGAACGCGCCCGAGCTGGCCTTGATGCCGGTGAGGCTCACCACCCTACCCTGGGGGGTGTTCTGCGTATCGAGTTGCCCGGTGATCGAATCCATCGGTGTCTGGCCAGCATGCTCCTTGCCAAAACTGCGAACGGCCTTGTCGACATCCACCCGCAGCAAGCTGTCGCGGCCCATGGTGAAGCTGGTTTTGCTATGCAGCGACTGGGCCAGGTCGCCAACCGTGTCGCCGTTGGCCGACAGCGCGGTATCGCCTGAAGCCTTGCCGGACACCACAGACTGGCGCTGGAATGCGGCAAGCGCACTGGCAACCTCGACGCCGCGCGGCTGCAATTTCCCGTCCAGATGCAATCGGCCATTGGCGCGCGTCTGCGGCAACACCTGTCGGCGCGTGTAGGCGGCAATCTCTTTATAGTGACGGCATTCAGGCCATTTTGGAATTTGCAATGCGCATCTGGAAAAGACCGATTTCCGTCGAGCTGCTGACGGCCAGCAATGCCAACAGCGCGGTAACGCACCTGGGCATCGAATTTCTGGAGGTCGGCGACGATTTCATCCGCGCCCGTGTGCCGGTGGACGAACGCACGCGCCAGCCTTATGGGCTGCTGCACGGCG
>JBKJZS010000342.1:0-3895 GCA_046714915.1 Polaromonas sp.
GGCGCCGATGTGAAGGATCCCGGCCGCGAAAAAGCCCGTGAAGACGCGCTCAAGCGCCTGGAAGAAGAGTCCAGAAAGAGCCCCGAGCAGCGCCGGCCGCCGGAGTTCGGCAGCGACAAGGACTTCCAGCTTGCGCAGGCCCTTAACCAGCTCAAGGGCCGACCCGTGCTGGTCAGCAAAACCATGGTTGAGCGCAAGGAAGAGAAGAAAGAAAATTGATCGGGCTCGGCCGGTCGCCTGCTCTGCCCAGATCTGACAGCAAGCCGGTTGCCGGAGCTGCCAGGTTTTCTTGACTATCCGCCTTTAACCGCCCGCACAGCCGGCGTCACGCCTGTTCATGAACGATACCCAGCTGCTGCGTTATTCCCGCCACATTCTGCTCGATGAAGTGGGGGTGGAAGGCCAAAACCAACTGCTGTCTTCGCACGCCCTGATCGTGGGCGCGGGCGGGCTGGGCTCCCCGGCTTCGCTCTATTTGGGCAGCGCCGGCGTCGGGCGGATCACCGTCGTCGACGACGACTGCGTGGACGCCACCAACCTGCAGCGCCAGATTGCCCACACGCTCGCGCGCGTCGGCCAACTCAAGGCGCACTCGGTGCAGCAGGCCATCGCCGCCATCAATCCCGACGTCCAGGTGTCACCCGTCACGACCCGCGCGAATCAGGCCCTGCTCGACGAACTGGTGCCACAAGCCGATGTCGTGCTGGACTGCAGCGACAACTTTGCCACGCGCCATGCGATCAACCGGGCGTGCGTGAAACATCGCAAACCGCTGGTGTCGGGAGCGGCCATCCGATTTGACGGCCAGGTGTCGGTCTACGACCCGCGCCAGCCCACGTCGGCCTGCTATGCCTGCGTGTTTCCGCAGTCAGCGTTGGTCGAAGAAACCAACTGCGCCACCCTGGGGGTGTTTGCACCGCTGGTGGGCATTGTCGGAAGCGTGCAGGCGGCCGAAGCGCTCAAGCTGCTGTGTGGCATCGGACAGCCGCTCACGGGCCGCTTGCTGATGCTGGATGGACGCGGCATGGAATGGCAGGAAGTGCGCATTGCGCGCGACCCCGCTTGCCGTGTCTGCGGTAGCCCGGCGACGGCCGATTAAGCCGGCAAGCTCATTTGACAGCCGGGGCGGCCAAGGCCGGCGGCGCCGGTTTTTCAGGCGGTTTCACCGGGCTGGCCAACGCCAGCACGCGTTCACAGTCGGCATCTTTGCCGGGACCGGTTTCCACCGTGGCTGCCAGCGCCAGCAGGGGATTCAGCGCCCCGAGCAGCAGCGCAACACCGGCCCGGCCGGCCACTGCCGCCTTGTCCGCGCCCGCCGACGGGCGGGCGAACGTACCTGTGATTTTCAAAGGCGAGCGCAGGCTCAGGATGCTGAGGTCTTTGGGCTGCGGATACAGCATGAGGTCCAATGTTTCGTTGGCCAGATTGATCTGGCCACTGCCGTTAATCACCGTGTCGGAAGTGTCCAGCAAAAGAGTCCGGCTACTCATCAGGCCCTGCTTCACGTCAAATGCCGCAGCAGCACAGCGCAAGACGATGCTTCTGTCGCCGCTCATCAGAAACTTGATGATTTCCCCGCCGTCCAGACCCATGTATTCAAGAAGAATATTGCTCACCTCGCCCTTGCCCATCAGGAGTGCCACGCTGCCTGAGGAGGAGCCCAGGACCTGGGCCGTGGAATTGCCATGACCTGCGAGGTCAATCCGGCCGTTGAGCCTGCCCAGGCTACCTTTGGTGAGGTCAATGCGGGGAAAAAGCCGGCCGAGCTGCAGCGTGCGGGCGTCCAGCCTGGCTTGCACCGCGACCGGCTTGGTGTTGGCGTCAATCCGAATCAGGCCGGCCAGTCGCCCCCCTGCCACGCCCAAGTCCAGCGGGTCCAGCTGCAAGACGCCATTGGTCAACCGGATGTGGGCATCAATCCGCTCCAGCGGCAGCCCTTTGGCATTTTTGACCACGGCCGCCTTGTACCTGACGTCGGCATTCATCGCTTTAAGGCGGTCCAGATCGAGTGCCGCTGTCGGCAGTACCTTGCCGGGTGCCTGCACCTGCTTGGCCGCCGAAGACGACTGGCCCTTGGCGACGGTCTTGGTGGTCCGGCCCGATCGGTCGGCCGGTACCCCCACCAGCGGTCCCAGATCCTCGAAGTCCAGCGCCTTGGACTGGATATTGCCGGACAGCAGGGCGAGCCGGCCCGAGCGGTCATAGGCGAGCTTGCCTGAAAGGTCCGACTGACCCAGTCGCCCCTGGATGCCGGCCACATTCCACACCGGCCCCTGCTTGCTCATGTGACCCCGCAGGGCATAAACCGGTGTATCCGGCAAGACCACACCCAGCAATTTGTACAGGTCTGCCAACGTCTGACCCTGCAGGTCGAAATCGGCGTCGAGGCCATCCAGCGCCGCCAGATTGCCGATACTCCCCTTGGCCTGCAGCGTCGTGCGTCCGGCGCTGGCCTTGATCTCAATCGGAAAAGGCTGGGTCTTTGTTTCGCTCAGCTGGAGCACGCTGCCGGTGCGCCCCTGGGCCGCAAAGGCCTCCTTTTTCCAGGTCCCGCGCGCCTTGTAACTGAGCGGCAGATCCTGAACCGTCGATGTCGTCCCCGGCGTGGATTGGGTGACCTCAGCGATCGCAAACTCAGCCTTGATATCAGCGCCCTGGGCATCAGCCACGTAGTTGAGCGTTCCTTGGTCGACCAGTAGCAGGTCGATCAGGGGTACGGTGCTGGTATCGGACGTGTCCTTGCCGAGAGCCCACGTCCGCCGCCCGTCCGGCAGCATTTGCAGCCCAAACACCGGCTGGCGCAGGCGGACCAGAGGCAACTCGACCTGACCGCGCAGCAGCGGCCAGAGTCTGATCTCGAACTCCGCCGACTCGGCTTTGACCAGGTAGGGATCGCGAGCCCAATCCGGGTTGGCAAACTCAATGCCGTCGGCAATCACCCGGGTGGATCGCCCCAGCTTCACATCGAGCCGGCGCGTGATTTCAAACTGCCGGCCCGTCCGCTCGCTGACATATTGGTTCAGCGGAACGCGCACCCAATCCCACGGAAACAACACCACCACCGCCACAAGGACAAAAAATGCCGCAAAACCGGCGGCCAGCCGGGTCCACCGTGCAGCGCGGGCCGGGGGGGCGGCCTGGGGGGAATTGTTCATACCATGCATGCGATTCTTGGTTGTACGAAGACAAGCAATGCTGACAAACACCGGTTTGGGTTGATTTTTTGGCGGCCACCACAAAATCGGCTAACGATTAAGTATCAGCTGCGAAATGGGGGCAAATCGTCGGCAACAGCCATTTCTGGCTGTCAGCGCCAGCCTACAACACCGTCCGTAGGAAATTCCCTACAAAGAAAGCCGTCTTGAGCCTGTCAAAATCAGGTCTCAAAGGTAGATACATTAGTAACAGGTGTATTTCCAGGGCAGTTTGTTACACAGGTTGGTTAACCATCACCTCAATTTTTATAAAGCTGCCAAAGTCAGTCGTTTCAGACCGGGATTGAAGATCAGTGGGACTTAAAACTTATATCGTTGAGGACAACGCCACAATCCGTGACAACCTCATAGCCACGCTCGAAGAATTGGCCAGCATTGATACCGTAGGCACCGCGGAAACCGAAAACGAGAGCAGGGCTTGGCTGTCGGAAAATGATCAGCAATGGGATTTGGCCATCGTTGACCTTTTTCTGAAGCAGGGGAGCGGGCTGGGCGTACTGGAAGCTTGCCGCAACCGCAAAGCCCATCAAAAAGTGATCGTTCTGAGCAACTACGCCACGGCCGATATCCGCAAGCGATGCGCCCAGCTCGGCGTAAACGCTGTTTTCGACAAATCCAATGAAATTGACGCGCTGGTCGACTACTGCATTGCTCAATGCAAGTCATCTGGCGCAGACTAA
>JBKJZS010000343.1:0-2218 GCA_046714915.1 Polaromonas sp.
CGTGAGGTGAGGATCAGAGCTACAGAGACGAGCCGGTTAAGTCCGGGTGAAACGAGCAATCTCTACGCGCAGCAATACCAAGTAGGCACACGTTGACGGGGCCCCCGGAGTGTGCGGGTAGGTAGCACCGAGCCGTTTGGTGACAAACGGCCCAGATTAATGGCAGTCACGGGGCGGCAACCGCAAGGAAGCCGTTCCGCACAAAATCCGGCCTATCGGCGGGCTTCACACTTTTTTAAATAGCCGTCTGGAAAGCGACTGGGGCCGTCGACAGACGAAAGGTTTAAACGCGCTGGCGCCGCTTGAGCCACCAGGCCACAACCCTGAAAATCAGGGGCGGCAGGAGCAGCATTTGCAGTACCGGCGAAACGCCGACACCCAGACCCGGCAACTGCGTCATGCTGGCGCTGTAGCTCCAGCGGTCAACAGACAGGGCGGCCCATTCAATGATGACCGCAAGGGCGAATCCGGACAAGAGCATCAGCGTGTAGCCGGCAATTCCCGGCCGGTCGGACCAATCGGGTCGGCGCAGCACCATCCCGCCGAAGCCGAAAATCATGAGCACGATGATGCCGTCGCCCAGACTTGGCACGATGCAGTGCAGCGCAAATTCAAGCAGGCTGCCGTCAATGACATAAAGAGGCATCTGGGCTACCTCCCACGGAAAATTGAACAGCACGGCAGCGACAAACAGCGTCGTTAATCGAATTAACATGGTCACCCTTTGGCGTGGTCTGAAACCCGCACGGCCATGCACCAAGCGCCTTGGTCAGGTGGCCAATGCATGCCTCTCAAGGCCCTTGCGACTGGATTCGCTGCACATGCGCCAGCAGCGAGCGTTTGGCCACCGGCCAGATGCGGGCATCGACATCGTCATAAGCCAGCGCCACCCAGTCGTCCATGGAGCCCTGCGGCAGGGCCTGCATCACAGCCATGATTTTGGCTTCGCGCTTAAGGCGGTGCGCCTTGAGCCGGGCGATCGCGGTCCGGGCTTGGTCCAGTGCATAGCCATGGGCCGGCAGGATAAATTCGATCTGGTGCTGCCCGCAGGCCGCGCTGAGCCGATCCAGCGAGTCCAGGTAAGCCGTCATGTCGCCGTCGGGCGGGTCAACCACCGTCGTGCTTCCGTTCAGAATATGGTCGCCGCTGAACAGCAGGCCGTCTTCAAGCAGCACCAGACACAGATGATTGGCGGCGTGGCCCGGCGTGTGAATGACTTGGAGTGTGTGCGTGTTTTCAGTCTCCGGCCCTTGACCGCTCAGGGCCAGAAGCTCCTCATTTTGTAACGCCCGGTCCGGGCTGAACTGGCTCGCCAGACGCGCGGTGGGCGCTGAGGGCAGTCCCAGAATCGGCGGTGCTGGCGCGCACATCGCCTGCAGCGGCTTGGCCCCGGGTGAATGGTCGGGGTGCGAGTGGGTGCACACGATCATGCGAATATCGCCGCCCGCGGCGCGCCAGAGCCGAGCCAGGTGATCGGCGTCGGCGGGTCCGGGATCGATGGCGATGTAGCCGGTGGCCGGCTCGCCGATCAGGTAGCTGTTGGTTCCGGGGCCAGTCATCACGCCGGGATTGGGGGCAGTCAGGCGCATCAGGTTTTTGAGCAGGGCCACTGGCTGCAGGGTTTGCCAGTCCAGGGCATGGACCATTTGTCCGTCGGGACTGGTCAGTGCCAGCTCGCCATAGGGCGCCTCGTGCTCCATGTAGCGCGCCTCGGCGCCGGCCAGCAGCCCGGCGCGTGGGCAGGAGGTCCACAAGGGCTGGTCGGAAACAGCGCAGGCCTGGAGCACGGCATCGACGCTCGGGTAGCTTTGTAGCCGCTCGAGCGTGCGCAAGGTCGGAAAAATCATGAAAAAGCCGCCGCCCTCGTGCCGCGCCAGTGCGTCGGCCGGCCGCACCCAGACCGGCTCGAATTGCTCGGTTTCGTCGGCCTCCGGCTGCTGGCCCTCGGGCATGCGCGCCACGAGGAAGGGCACGTCGAAGCGGCGTGGCAGGTCGCGGTCGGTGATCCAGTGCGCTAACACAAAAACCTGATCGCCGGCCAGTTGCAGGCCGCGTGCCTGGCATTGGGCGGCAAACGGTGCCTTGCGGTCCAGCGCGGCGATGTCGGCGGTCGTGGCATAACTGCCGTCGGCATGGCGGGCCAGAAGCACGCCCAGCTCTTCAAAACTTTCGCGAATGGCGGCAATCGCCTGCGTCAGGTGCAGCTCGCTTTGGGTGG
>JBKJZS010000344.1:0-2255 GCA_046714915.1 Polaromonas sp.
GAGCAGGCTTTCCATGGCCCAGAAGGGCGGCGGGTTGTCGCGCACGGCCTGCACCCAGGGCTGCGCGGATTGCGCCGCAGCCGCCCAATCCAGCGCGCCGAGGAGCCGGTTCAGGCGGTCAGAAACAACGCCTGCTTCGGGTTGGTAGGGGAAAGGCAGTCGTTGCTGCTTGCACATGGAAAAACTCCGTTATTGGGCAATAACGCCATGTTGTATTGATTCATCACAACTTTTTCACTAAAATATTAGTGAAATTTAAAATAAATCACCACTTATGGCGCACACAACCAACATTGACCGCATCGACCTGAAGATTCTGAATCTTCTGCAGCTGGACGGCCGAATTTCCAACCTCAAGCTGGCTGAAAGTGTGGCGCTCTCGCCCACGGCTGTGCTGGCCCGCGTGCAGCGCTTGAGCCGCGATGGTTTCATCCTGGGCTACGAGGCGCGGCTGAACCCGCTGCAACTCGGCGCCGGCATGATGGTGTTTGTGGAGGTGTTGCTGGACCGCACCACCCCCAACGTGTTTGAGGCCTTCAAGGCGGCGGTTCAGGTCTACCCTGAAATCATGGAATGCCACATGGTGGCCGGCGGCTTTGACTACCTGCTGAAAACGCGCATGGCCGACATGGCAGCCTACCGCTTGTTTGCCGGCACGGTGCTGTGGCAGTTGCCGGGTGTGCGCGAAACGCGAACCTATGCGGTGATGGAGGAGATCAAAAACACCACGCGGCTGGCGCTCGGCGTATAAACCCTGCATCGCTTGCCGTGCTCCTACACAGCGCATTTGCAATGATTGTGGCAAATAATCCACGGAGTCGGGGCTAACCGCGTTGCCAAGGCCACGCACTTACACTAAGTTCGAAGCGAGCTGGGCTGGCATTGCATGAGTCATCTGCAAAACACGCTCGGCGCTCGTCATTAAACGACAACTATGGGAACTCACGATGAATATCCAGCAACAATGGGCCGGCTGCGCCTTGCTCGCGGCCCTGTTCCTGGCGCCCGGACACGCGGCCGAAGGCGGGGTCAGCGAGCGCGAAATTCTGCTGGGCCAGTTTGCGGCCCAGACCGGACCGGCCGCAGAACTGGGCAAACGCCTGCAGATCGGCATGCTGGCGCACTTCAACGCGGTGAACGCGGCCGGCGGCATCAACGGCCGCAGTATCAAACTGATTTCGCGGGACGACGGGTACGAGCCCGAAAAAGCCGCTGCGGCAGTCAAAGCGCTGATTGAAGAAGACAAGGTGTTTGCGCTGGTGGGCTCGGTCGGCACACCCACCACGCTGGCGGCGGTGCCCGCCATCAACGCGGCCGGCATTCCGCTGATCGGCCCCTTCACTGGCGCGCAGGCCCTGCGCGAACCGTTTAACCGCAACCTGTTTCATGTACGCGCCAGTTACTACGACGAAACCGAACGCATCGTGCAGCACCTGAGCACGCTGGGCATCAAAAAAATTGCGGTGTTCTACCAGAACGACTCCTATGGCAAAGCCGGGCTGGAAGGTGTGACGCGGGCGCTGGCCAAACGCAATCTCAAACCGACTACCGCCGTGACGGTAGAGCGCAACTCGGTGGACGTGGCCGCAGCGCTGGCCGAGATACTGAAAACCGCACCGGAAGCGGTGGTGCAGATCAGCGCCTACAAATCGTGTGCCGCGCTGATCAAGCAAGCCCGGGCCAAGAGTTATGCCGGGCAGTTTTTTAATGTGAGTTTTGTCGGCTCCAAGGCCTTGTCGGAAGAGCTGGGTGATACCGGCGCGGGCGTAACGATTTCACAGGTCGTGCCTTTTCCCTATACCCCCTCCTCAGCCATTGTGCGGGAGTACCAGCAGCGCATGCAGGAAGCCGGTCACAAAGACTTTGATTTTTCCAGCATGGAAGGTTTTCTGGTGGCCAAGGTGTTTGTCGAAGGCGCGCGCAGAGCCGGCAAGAATCTCACCCGCGCGAGCCTGATCACTGGCCTGGAGTCCCTGCGTGATGTCAATATGGGCGGGTTTATCGTCAATTTCGGCCCGAAAAATCACGAGGCCTCACGCTACACCGAGCTGACCCTCATCGGGCGTGGCGGGCGTTTTGTTCGTTAGCACTCTCGAGTTACCCAATTAAGCTGGCACTTTTTAGAAGAACATTTGTGAACTACCTTTTTTTCGGCCGTTTAGTCGCTGCCCGTCTGTGTCTGTATGTGCTGGGCCTGCTGCTCCTGGCGAGCCAGCCGGCCATGGCACAAACCCTGAAACCCGGCTTGTGGGAAA
>JBKJZS010000345.1:0-13653 GCA_046714915.1 Polaromonas sp.
ATTTTCGCCTGTGCGCTCGCAGCTACAAATTAAATAGCGGCTCAAACACAACCAGCAACTACAGGACCTGCCCTGGAGACCAAAAACAACAACGACTGTATGATGCGCATGCACGAAGCCTCCCGGAACCGCTCCTATGTCGGCACGTTTGTGGTGTCGACCGGCGGTGTGATGTCCAGCGCCAAAATTTGGCACGTCTGCGACGGTACGCAACAAATGGAACGGGTCGAAACGCTGACGGGTGCGCCGCGCTCGATTTTTCGGCATAACGACCAGGTCGTGACCTTTATGCCTGAGCACAAGGTAGTGCGCACTGAGAAACGCGAATCGCTCGGGCTTTTCCCCGATTTGCTCAAGTCCACCGACAATCGCATTGCCGAATTTTACAAAGCCAGACAGGAAGGCAGTGAGCGGGTGGCGGGGGTGGAGACTGACATCGTCGCCCTGATTCCCAAGGACACGATGCGCTTTGGCTACCGCGTCTGGGCCGAGCAGAAGAAGGGACTGGTCGTCAAGCTGCAGACGCTGGACACCGACGGCAAGGTGCTGGAGCAGGCGGCGTTTTCAGAATTGCAGTTTGACGCGTCCCTAAAAATTGACAAGCTGGCGCAAATGATGGGCAAGATCGATGGTTACCGGGTTGAAAAATCCGGCCTGGTCAAAACCACGGCCAATGCAGAAGGCTGGGTGCTGAAAACACCGGTTGCCGGCTTTCAGTCCATGAGCTGCTACAAGCGTCCGGATGCGGTGCAATCCAGGGGCGAGCCGATGCAGTGGATTTTTTCTGACGGCCTGGCATCCGTGTCAATTTTTGTCGAACCTTTTGACAATCAGCGCCATATTAAGGAATCCCGGCTGTCCATGGGTGCCACCCAATCGCTGACCAAACGTGTTGATGCTTACTGGCTGACCGTGATGGGTGAGGTGCCTATGCCCACGCTGCGACTGTTTGCCGATGGTATTGAACGCAGGAAGTAATGGCCCCATTTCACCGGTATCGAAAATCGTGCGCCGCCATTTGGTGGTAAACCGTGAGCTCTGCCGATCTGCCGGATTTCTGGTTGGCGCTGCGCCCTTTTATTTCTCTTTTGACAATTTTTTCGAAGGCTGATGATGCTTAACTTGAATTGGAAACACTGTCGTTCTTACGTCGTCGCCGCGGCGCTGGCGTTGGGAGCCACCCTGGCGCTGATGCCTGCCCAACCAGTAATGGCGCAAAGCCGGGGCCTGCCTGACTTCACGGACCTGGTGGAGATGGTTGGTCCTTCGGTCGTCAATATCCGGACCGTGGAAAAAGTCAAAGCCGGCGCAGCGGGTAACGTCGACGAGCAAATGCTGGAATTCTTCCGGCGTTTTGGCATTCCGGTGCCCCCGAACCTGCCGCGCGCGCCGCGCCCGGACCGCGGCCAGCAGGATGAAGAGCTGCCCCGCGGCGTAGGTTCGGGATTCATCCTGACATCCGACGGATTGGTCATGACCAATGCCCACGTCGTCGAAGGCGCCGATGAGGTGTTGGTGACGCTGACGGACAAGCGCGAGTTCAAGGCCAAAATCATCGGTACCGACAAGCGCACTGATGTGGCCGTGGTCAAAATTGAAGCCGCAGGGTTGCCGGCGGTGAAAATTGGCGATGCCAATCGCATGAAGGTGGGCGAATGGGTGATGGCAATCGGTTCGCCCTTCGGCCTTGAAAACACCGTGACCGCCGGCATTGTGAGCGCCAAGCAGCGCGACACGGGCGACTACCTGCCCTTTATCCAGACCGATGTGGCAATCAATCCCGGCAACTCGGGTGGCCCACTTATCAATATGCGTGGCGAGGTGGTGGGCATCAACAGCCAGATTTACTCGCGCTCCGGTGGTTTCCAGGGCATCTCGTTTGCCATTCCGATCGACGAAGCCATCCGCGTGGCGGACCAACTGCGCAGCAGCGGGCGGGTGACGCGGGGTCGCATTGGCGTGCAAATTGACCAGGTCAGCAAGGACGTTGCGGAGTCCATCGGACTGGGCAAAGCGCAAGGCGCGCTGGTGCGTGGCGTCGAGGCTGCTTCGCCGGCTGAAAAAGCCGGTATCGAAGCTGGCGACATCATCACTAAATTTGAAGGCAAGGTGATCGATAAAGCGACCGACTTGCCGCGACTGGTGGGCAACGTCAAGCCAGGCACCAGGACTACGGTCACGGTGTTCAGGCGCGGCGCTACCCGTGACCTGAGCGTGACGATTGCCGAGGTAGAGGCGGAAAAACCGGTACGCAAAGCGCAGGCGCCCGAGACCAAGCCGCCAGTGGCTGGCCCCGCCCAGGTGCTGGGACTGGTGGTCAGCGAGTTGCCTGACACCATGAAGAAAGAACTCAAACTCAAAGGCGGCGTGAAAGTCGATGCGAGTGAAGGTGCTGCCGCTCGTGCCGGACTGCGCGAAGGTGATGTGATTCTGGCCATCGCCAACACTGAAATTACCGGCGTCAAGGATTTTGAATCGGCACTGGCAAAAATTGACAAGAGCAAGCCCGTCAATTTGCTGTTCAGACGTGCCGAGTGGACGCAATACGCGCTGATTCGTTTTCCCCGCTAGGATCTTGCCCGGGGCGCCGAGGGTTTGTTTCGGCGCCGGCGCTGCTTCTTTGAACCCCCCATTCTCTGCCCAGGGTTGGGGGTTTTGTCTGAAAAATGGCCCCAATCTTCGGATGATAAAAAATATTTTCACAAGACAAACGCTGAATTGATGTTGGTAATCGCTAACTTTTAAAACCGCCTAATGATGAATTTAGGTAGAATGGAGCTCCGGTTTCGGCGATTTTCGATATATCAGGTGGTCAAAAAACCGTCCCTCAGCATGAATTCAGACGATTCACAGTTGATCCACAGATCACCCACAAGTTGTCCAGAGTCTTTAAGTTAAAATTGTGAATAAGTTGTGCATAAACCGCATGTTGCTGCCTTGCAACGACAAAAATTTGGCCATTTCGAGGCTAGGTGTTGCCGGCTTTTTGCCTACAATGAAGCTTCCAACTATCGCAGTTGCCATAGATTGTTGGTTCAGGGCGCGTCATAAGTGACGCGCCCTTTTTTATGGTTTCTCGCGAATGACTTCAGTCTCTTCGCAATACTTTCAAGTACTTAGGCGTTCGCTTTGATGAATCACATCAGAAACTTTTCGATCATTGCGCACATTGATCACGGCAAGTCCACGCTTGCCGATCGCATCATTCAGCGTTGTGGCGGCTTGCAAGACCGCGAGATGAGTGCGCAGGTGCTCGATTCCATGGATCTGGAAAAGGAGCGTGGGATAACCATCAAGGCGCAGACCGCTGCGCTGAAATACAAGGCACTCGACGGCCAGACCTACAACCTCAATTTGATCGACACGCCTGGCCATGTGGACTTCTCTTATGAGGTGAGTCGTTCGCTGTCGGCTTGTGAAGGCGCCCTGCTCGTTGTTGATGCGAGCCAGGGTGTTGAAGCGCAGACCGTGGCCAATTGCTATACCGCGCTCGAGCTGGGTGTTGAGGTTGTGCCGGTGCTCAACAAAATGGATTTGCCGCAGGCCGACCCGGACAATGCGAAGCAGGAAATCGAAGAGGTGATCGGCATCGACGCGAGTGATGCGATTCCCTGCAGCGCCAAGACCGGCATGGGCATCGACGAGATTCTGGAAGCCGTGATTGCCAGAATGCCGCCGCCTCGAGGCAATCCGGACGGGCCGCTGCGCGCGATGATTGTTGACAGCTGGTACGACGCCTACGTGGGTGTGGTGATGCTGGTGCGGGTCGTCGACGGCAGGCTGGCCAAAGGCGAGCGCATCAAGCTGATGGCCAGCGAAGCGACTTACAACGCCGATCAGCTGGGTGTTTTTACCCCGCATACCGAACCGCGCGATGCGCTGGAGGCGGGCGAGGTCGGCTTCATCATTGCCGGCATCAAGGAGCTGCAGGCGGCCCGGGTCGGCGACACCGTCACGCTGATCAGGACCGGCAGCGGCGGCGCGGCAGCGACTGCCACCGAAGCCTTGCCAGGTTTCAAGGAAATCCAGCCGCAGGTATTTGCCGGGCTGTACCCGACCGAAGCCAGCGAATATGACTCGCTGCGCGACGCGCTGGAAAAGCTCAAGCTCAACGATGCGTCGCTGCACTACGAGCCGGAAGTCAGCCAGGCGCTGGGCTTCGGCTTTCGCTGCGGATTTTTGGGCCTGCTGCACATGGAAATTGTGCAGCAGCGGCTCGAGCGAGAATTTGACCAGGACCTGATCACCACCGCGCCCAGCGTGGTGTACGAAGTGGAGAAGGCCGACGGCGAGACCATCAAGGTCGAAAACCCGTCGAGGATTCCCGACGCCGGCAAGGTCAACGAGATCCGCGAGCCCATCGTCACCGTGCATCTGTACATGCCGCAGGAATACGTGGGTGCCGTCATGACGCTGGCTAATCTCAAACGCGGCGTGCAGCTCAATATGGCCTACCACGGCAAGCAGGTCATGCTGACTTACGAAATGCCGCTGGGCGAGATCGTGCTGGACTTTTTTGACAAGCTCAAGTCCGTCTCGCGCGGCTACGCTTCCATGGACTACGAGTTCAAGGAGTTCAGGGTGTCCGACGTGGTCAAGGTGGACATCCTGCTCAACGGCGAGAAGGTCGATGCGCTGTCCATCATTGTTCATCGTAGCCAGTCGGCCTACCGCGCTCGGGCGGTTGTGGCCAAGATGCGGGAAATCATTTCCAGGCAGCAATTCGACGTCGCAATCCAGGCCGCTATCGGGGCCAACATTATTGCGCGTGAGACAATCAAGGCGCTGCGCAAAAACGTGATTGCCAAGTGTTACGGCGGCGATATTTCCCGCAAGCGCAAGCTCCTCGACAAACAAAAAGCGGGTAAAAAGCGCATGAAACAAATCGGTTCGGTGGAAGTGCCCCAAGAGGCCTTCCTGGCGATATTGCAGGTAGAAGAATAATGCTGGGCGCTATGAGTTCAATCACCGCGGTGGTGCTGGCCGTGTTTGTCGGCTATGGCGGCGCCTGGTACTTCGGCGCGGTAGACGGCAATTTCTCTCTGCTGCTGTTTCTGGCGACGGTAGTCACCGGTCTGTACTGGCTGGCAGAGAAGTTTTATTTCTGGCCTCAGCGTCGCACGGCGGCTCTGGTGGTGGACCAGCAGGCGGCCGGACGCCGTAGCGAGCTGGCCGGACGCGGCATCAGCCAGGTCGATGGCAACCTCGAGGAGGCTCGCGCCAGAATCATCATGCAACCCTGGTGGCTGGATTGGACCGCAGGTCTTTTCCCGGTCATCGTGGTGGTGTTTCTGCTACGCTCCTTTCTCTTTGAGCCTTTCAAGATCCCGTCCGGCTCGATGATTCCGACCTTGCTGGTGGGCGATCTGATCCTGGTGAATAAATTTCATTACGGTGTGCGCCTGCCGGTCATCAATCTCAAGGTGATCGACAACAACATTCCTCAGCGCGGTGATGTGATGGTGTTCCGCTACCCTCCCAAACCCAGCCTGGACTACATCAAGCGGGTTGTCGGCGTGCCGGGCGACGAAGTCGGCTACCTGAACAAGCAACTCACCATCAATGGCAAGCTCCTGCCCAGGGCCGCACTGCCTGATTTTTTTGACGAGGACGCGCTGCGGTATGCCAAACAGTTTAAGGAAACCAGCGGCAACAAGACCTACCGCCTGCTCAATGACGAAGACCGTCCGGCCTTTATCGCCGCCGCAGATGACTTTCCGCACCGTCAAAATTGCCGTTACAGTAGTGAGGGCGTGGTTTGCAAGGTGCCCCCGGGGCACTATTTCATGATGGGCGACAACCGCGACAACTCGCTGGACTCACGTTACTGGGGCTTTGTCCCCGAGGCCAACATTGTCGGCAAGGCCTTTTTCGTCTGGATGAATTTTGGCAGTCTCAAGCGCATTGGCGCGGTTGATTGACGGGACCGACCCTGGAAGTGACTTGCCAGGAAGGCAGAGACACGGACCCGTTCATTGGCTCAATTAGAAAAGCTGGAGAAGCACATGAAAAGTCGGCAACGTGGCATTTCGTTCATTGGTATCCTGTTTGTGGGCGGGGTGTTGGCTTTCACTGCTGTGATAGCGGCGCAGGTATTTCCCACGCTGGTTGAATTTCAGGCCATTACCAAGGCGGCCAGCAAGGCCAAAGAGGGCAACTCGGTCCCCGAAGTGCGAAGCATTTTTGATAAGGCCGCCCAGATCGATGACATCAAGTCGATCGCCGGGAAAGACCTTGAAATCAGCAAAGAGGGTGACAAAGTCGTTGTTGCTTTTGCCTACAACAAGGAAATTCATATCGGTGGGCCGGCTTACCTGCTGCTCAAATACACGGGGCGATCCAAGTAAGTGCGTACTAGTGTGCTGTTTCACTTCATCAGGCACATAAAGCCGAGTATTTTTGCCCATGGCTGCGTTGCAAATCCTCGCAAGAGTGTGGCCATGGTTCTGGTTTGCGCCTTGCCATGGACAAAAAACCATCGGTTTTATGGGTGCCTGCAAGCGTGAAACACCCTGCCAGTGCCCCGGTAAGCCCCGATCTGCAGGCCTTGCAACAGCGCCTGGAGCATGAATTTTCCAATCCCCGTTTGCTGCAGCAGGCGCTGACCCATCGCAGCTTTTCGGCGGACCACAACGAACGCGTCGAGTTTTTGGGCGACTCCGTGCTCAATCTGGCGGTGGCGGGTTTGTTGTATGAACGCCTGAGTGACCTGCCCGAGGGCGATTTGTCCCGGGTGCGCGCCAATCTGGTCAAGCAGGACACGCTGCACAAGCTGTCGGTTAACCTCGGCCTGCCGCACCTGATCCGCCTTGGCGAGGGCGAATCCAAATCGGGCGGGCAGAAGCGGCCTTCCATCCTGGCCGATGCGCTGGAGGCTGTCATTGGAGCCGTTTACCTCGACGCCGGCTTTGACAAGGCGTCCCAGCTGGTGCGCCGCCTGTTCAAGGACGTGGAAATCAATCCGCAGATGCAGGCGATTGGCAAAGATCCGAAGACCGAGTTGCAGGAATGGCTGCAGGGTCGCAAAATGAATCTGCCGATCTACCGCGTGGTCGGCACGCTGGGCGCCGCCCACAAGCAGACCTTTGACGAGGAATGCGAAATCAGCGAGTACGGACGGGCTGAACGCGGCATTGGCGGCTCGCGGCGCGCCGGTGAGCAGGCGGCGGCGGCGGCCATGTTGGTTTACGTTAAAACGCTCGATTGATGAACCCCGCGCTGCAAGCGCAGACGCCCACAGGCACCCCTTACCATGACCCCAGGCAATAAAACCTCCAAAAAACCGGCGTGGCCTGCTGCGCCTGTTGACTCCCCGCCAGCGGCTGCGGGCGCTGCAGACTCTGGCGCGCCGGAGCAGAACCAGGCGCTGGAAGCCATGCTGGCCCAGGCCATGTCATCCAGAGCCAGCAATGCGCCACCGGCCGAAGGCCAGCGCTGCGGCCTGATCGCCATTGTCGGCAAGCCCAATGTGGGCAAGTCGACCTTGCTCAACGCGCTGGTGGGGCAAAAAATCAGCATTACCTCCCGCAAGGCGCAGACCACGCGGCATCGTATTACCGGCATGCGCACGGTGGGCCCGACCCAGTTTGTGTTTGTTGACACTCCCGGCTTCCAGACCCGGCACGGCAATGCCCTGAACCGCTCGCTGAACCGCACGGTGGTTGGCGCCGTTAATGATGTGGACCTGATTGTGTTTGTTGTGGAGGCCGGTCAATTCAACCAGGCCGACGCCAAGGTGCTGTCTTTGCTGCCCGAGAAAACCCCGGCGATTTTGCTGGCCAACAAGTTTGACCTGATCCACCGTCGCGCCGAGATTGCGCCCTGGCTCAAGGAGATGCAGGAGCGCCACAGCTTCGCCGAGTTTGTGCCGATGTCGGCCAACAATGCCAAGGATGTCGAACGGCTGTTCGGCATTTGCGAAAAATACTTGCCGCAGCAGCCGTGGATGTACGGCGCCGACGAGTTGACGGATCGCAGTGAGCGCTTCATGGCCGCCGAAATCGTGCGTGAAAAATTGTTTCGCCTGACCGGCGACGAGCTGCCCTACACCTCGACCGTGATCATTGACAAGTATGAGCAGGAGGGCGAACTGCGCAGAATCGCCGCCACCATCGTGGTCGAACGTGACGGCCACAAAGGCATGATCATTGGCGAGAAGGGTGAAAAGCTCAAGCGCATTGGCACCGAAGCGCGGCACGAGCTGGAAGCACTGACCGGCGGCAAGGTGTTTCTGGAAATCTGGGTCAAAGTGCGCTCCGGCTGGGCCGATGATGAGGCCCGCGTCAAGACTTTCGGGTATGAGTAGCCCCCACGGTCGCTCACTTCGTGTAGCTCCCTGCCCCCCGAGGGGGCCGCTGCGCCTGCGGCCCGGCGAAGCCGGTTCCGCGGCCCTGGCTTGTATTTTTTCGTTCGCGTGTCTGGCGCAGGCCTGAGCTGAGCGACGCGTGGCTGCCAAACGTATCGCCGACGAACCCGCCTACGTCCTGCACCGCTACGACTGGAGCGAGTCCAGTCTGATTCTGGAAGTGTTCACCCGAAGTTATGGCCGGATTGCGCTGATGGCGCGCGGAGCCAAAAAACCCAGCTCCAATTTCAGGCCCATTCTGTTGCCCTTGCAACCGCTGCATATTGCCTTTGGCGGCGACGCTGAAATACGCATGCTGCGCAGTGCGGAGTGGCAGGGCGGCCATGTCATGCCGACCGGCGACGCTTTGCTGTCGGGTTATTACCTGAACGAATTGTTGATGCGCCTGCTGGCGCGCGACGATCCGCACCCGACATTATTTGACGCTTATGGCGCCACCGTGCAACTGCTGGCCAGCCAGAGCACCGACACGCTGGAAGTGGCTTTGCGGGCATTTGAGCTGCGATTGCTGCGCGATATCGGCTTGCTGCCGACGCTGGACGCGCAGACCGCGACCCTGACGCCGCTGCAGTCCCAGACCCGCTACGTGCTGGTGGCCGAAGCCGGCTTGCGTGAAGCGCACGACGACGACCGCGCCAGCCTGCACGGTGAGCACTGGCTCAGCCTGCAGGCCGCGCTGGGCGATGACGCGCCGTTTACCGACACGGTGCAGGCTTGTGTCAATCACCTGCCCGAGCTCAAAACCCAGCTGCGCGCCATGCTGCACTACCATTGCGACGTGAAAGTTCTTAAAACCCGGCAGATGATGATTGATTTGCAGGCCTTGTAGCCGACAGGCTCCCACCATGACAGCAGCACACGCTCCACCCCCTCAAACCGCACTGTCGGTCAACGTCAACAAGGTCGCCTTGCTGCGCAATACACGACATCTGGGTATTCCCGATGTTCTGCGTGCGGCGCAACTGTGCCTGGAGGCCGGCGCACAAGGCATCACGGTCCATCCCCGGCCCGACGAACGGCATATCCGCAGCGACGATGTGTATGAACTGGCCGCGCTGATGAAAGACTGGCCAGATCGCGAGTTCAATGTCGAAGGCAATCCTTTCCATAACCTGATGGACTTTGTCCGCAACCTGGCGGCCCGGGGCCTGCCCCTGCACCAGTGCACTTTTGTGCCCGACAGCGAAGGCCAGTTCACCAGCGACCACGGCTGGGTTTTCCCCGACGATACCGCACGCCTGCAACCGCTGATAGCCGAAGTTCAGGGGCGGGGTGTGCGCGTCAGCCTGTTCATGGACCCGCTGCCGCAGGCGATGGCGGCGGCGCAGGCGGTCGGCGCGGACCGGGTCGAGTTTTATACCGAAAGCTATGCGCGGGCCTGGGGGACGGCCGAAAAAGAAACGGTTTTAAAGCAGTTTGTCCTTGCAGGGCGGGCGGCGGAAGCTATTAATTTAGGAGTCAACGCAGGCCACGACCTGAACCGCGATAACCTCACGGAATTTCTGCGCGCGGTGCCCGGCGTGCTGGAAGTCTCGATAGGCCATGCGCTGATTTCCGATGCGCTGGAGCTCGGTTACAGCGCAGCCGTGAAGGACTACCTGCGCTGCATTGACGCTGTCTTTAAGCCCGAGCACACGTCCAGATGATTTATGGCGTAGGCACTGACATTTGCGATGTGCGCCGCGTTCGTGCCAGTGTTGAGCGGCATGGCGAGCGCTTCGCGCAGAAAATCCTCAGCGACGCTGAACTCGTGACCTGGAAAGCCCGCAGCGCCCGCTGGCCCGAGCGCGGCCTGCGCTACCTGGCCACGCGCTTTTCGGCCAAAGAGGCCTTCAGCAAAGCCATCGGCATGGGTATGCGCGTGCCCATGACCTGGCGCCACTGCGAAATTGCCAAAGCCGCCAGCGGAAAACCCGAAATTGTCTTGCATGGTGCGCTGAAAGAATGGTTTGAGGCACGCCGGCTCACCGCCCACGTCAGCGTGACCGACGAAACCGACTATGCCGCCAGCTTTGTGGTGATTGAGCAAAAACCTGCAAAATGAACCCGCAGCAAGTCAGCAAGCCTGCAGAAAATACAAACCCCTGGGTGTTCTCGACCGAAACGCCAGAACCGTGCGGCAGAGACTTCCCCGACCTTGAATACGCCGCGAGCGAACCGACGCATTAACCACTGTCCCAGGACCTGAACCCCATGATCCAACACGCACCCCTGATCATCGACATTGCCGGCCTGAGTCTGAGCAAAACCGATCGCCGCCGACTCAAGCACCCGCTGACCGGCGGCATCATTTTGTTTGCGCGCAACTGGGAAGACCGTGCGCAGCTGGCAACACTGTGCCGCGAGATCAAAAAAGTACGAAAAGACTTGTTGATCTGCGTTGACCATGAGGGTGGCCGCGTCCAGCGTTTCAGAACCGACGGTTTCACCCACCTGCCGCCCATGCGCATGTTGGGTGAGTTATGGATCAAAGACCCCATGGCCGCGACCAACGCCGCCACCGCCTGCGGTTATACCCTCGGGGCCGAGCTGCGCGCCTGCGGTGTGGATTTCAGCTTCACGCCGGTGCTGGACCTGGATTATGGCGAAAGCAGTGTCATCGGCGACCGCGCTTTTGGGCGCGACCCGCGGGTGGTGAGTTTGCTGGCCAAAAGCCTGATGCACGGCCTGCTGCAAAGCGGCATGGCCAATTGCGGTAAACACTTCCCCGGTCACGGTTTTGTCAAGGCCGATTCGCACACCGACATTCCGGTTGACAAGCGCAGCCTCAAAGCCATTCTGGCTGACGACGCCGCGCCGTATGACTGGCTCAACACCACGCTGACCAGCGTGATGCCTGCGCATGTCATCTACCCCAAGGTTGATGCACGCCCGGCGGGTTTCTCGGACAAGTGGCTCACCTACATCCTGCGCGGCCAGCTCGGCTTCGGGGGTGCGATTTTCAGCGACGACCTGAGCATGGCTGGTGCCCGGCTGCTCGATGGCAGGCAAGTCAGCTACACCGAGGCGGCCGTCGCAGCGCTGAACGCCGGCTGCGATATGGTGTTGCTGTGCAACCAGTCGGATGGCGAGGGCACTGCGGTGGACGAATTGCTTGATGGGCTGACGCAGGCCCAGCTCAAGCTGCAGTGGGAAGCGCTGGAAGCCAGCGAACTGCGCCGGATGGCGCTGCTGCCCGTGACAGCGGCCCAGACCTGGGATGAGTTGATGCTGTACCCGGCCTACATGCATGCACTCGGGCTCATTCCCTGATTTTCCTTGGGTATTTGTAAGATTTATTGCTGTGGCCCTTTTAATACGGGCGTAGTTAGCTATTTAAATGATAGCAAATGATCAGGCGCCCAAGTAGCGGACTGACCACGGCAGCTTGCCGCCCGCGTCGACATGGGTCAGGTACAGGCGCAGGTCCAGTTCAAACTGGTGGTACTGCGGCTCCATATAGGTGCAGAGCTGGTAAAAGGCCTTGTCATGCGCTTTTTCCTTCAGGTGTGCCAGCTCGTGCACCGTAATCATGCGCAAAAACTCGATGGGCACTTCCTTGAACAAGCTGGCGACCCGGATTTCGCGCTTGGACTTGAGCTTGCTGCCCTGCACCCGTGACACCGTGGTGTGGGTTCCCAGTGCGTGGGTCAGGACCTGCAGCTTGCTGTCGAAGGCCACCTTGCATAGCGCCTCGGCATTGCGCAAAAAACTGTTTTTCAGCCCCATCACGTAGTCGTACAGGGCTTTGTCGGTGCGTATGTCGTGCGCGCTGCTGTATTTTTTCAGCAGCAACTCGCCCAGTCGGTCTTGCGTGACCAGTTGCTGGATCTGGGCTTGGAGGGTGTCGGGATAGCCCGTCAGGTATTTCATGGTGGGTTCAGGTGGACTACCAAGGGCGCATTCAGTGCCGAATTTTAGCCCTGCGGCCTGTTCCGTCGCAGCCCGGGGGCATCACAGCGCGGCGTCCGGTTTTTGCTAAGCTTGATGCATGAACCTGCTCATCGCCCCTGATTCCGCTCGCCCGACCGCAGCACACATACCCCGCATCAACCTGGCACTGCAGGGCGGCGGCTCGCACGGGGCATTTACCTGGGGTGTGCTTGATGCCTTGCTGGAAGACGGACGGGTCGATCTCGAAGGTATTAGCGGCACCAGTGCCGGCGCGATGAATGCGGTGGCACTGGCGCACGGCTTTGCCCAGGCGGAAGGAAAATCCAGGCAGCACAGGAATGATGCGGCGCGCCAGGCGCTGGACAGTTTCTGGAACGGCATTGTCGACATGGGCGCGCTGTCGTCCTCCCTGTCGCAGATGCAGCGCGCCCCCTTTGGCATTCTATTTGGCCGCCTGGGCGCCGGCAGCTGGCCAACCAAGCTGTGGACCGATGCGATGACGCAGTACTGGTCCAATGCGCTGTCGCCTTACCAGAGCAACCCTTTCGATATCAACCCGCTCAAGGAGTTTTTGGAAAAGCAGGTTGACTTTGAACGGCTGGCGGCGGCGGCCCACCCCGGTACGCCCAAAGTGTTTGTGGTCGCGACCCGCGTGACGAGCGGCAAGGCCGAGGTGTTTTCGGGCACGCGGTTGACGGCCAGTGCGGTCATGGCGTCGGCCTGCCTGCCGATGGTTTTTCAGGCGGTGGAGATTGACGGAGACCACTACTGGGACGGCGGCTATTCAGGCAATCCGGCGATTCACCCCCTGATCTACCACTGCGACAGCCGCGACATCGTTTTGGTGCAAATCAACCCGATCCAGCGCGACAAGCTGCCAACCAAGCCCGGCGAGATCATGGACCGCCTCACCGAAATCACCTTCAACGCGGCGCTGATTGCCGAGATGCGAGCGATTGATTTTGTCAAGCGCCTGCTGGCTGAAGGCAAGCTGGACGCCGCGCATTACAAGGACGTTTTGATGCACCGCATTGACGGCGGCGAAGCGCTGGAAAAATTTTCGGCCGCTACCAAGTGGTCGACGGACGCGAGCCTGATTCGTTCACTGCGCGAGCTGGGC
Source organism: Polaromonas sp. (assembly GCA_046714915.1). Lineage (GTDB taxonomy): Bacteria > Pseudomonadota > Gammaproteobacteria > Burkholderiales > Burkholderiaceae_C > Polaromonas. The sequence goes on from JBKJZS010000345.1 coordinate 13,359, forward strand.
ATTCAGTGCGGCAACGCGTGGTTGACCAAGCATCACCCCGCGCTGGGGGCAGAGAGCACAGTCAACATTGCCCGCGACTACCTGGACGACTTGCGCATGCCGGTGGAAAAAGTCGAGCCAGCCCCGCCGTCCGTTTTCCCTCCGGGCGCCGGACTGCTTTAAAGACGGCTTCAAGGCTGCCGTCAGGCGACAGGGTGTCGGACGCTCAATTTGCTATAAAATTGATAGCATATTGCGGCCGTTGGATAACGCTCAAACATGTTTCCCATCAATTTTTTGAAGTGAGCAAGGTGTC
>JBKJZS010000346.1:0-3608 GCA_046714915.1 Polaromonas sp.
GACTTGAACACCGCACGCCATGTGCCCTGGGACGACCGTGTGCCGTTTTTCCTCGGCGAATTTGTCATTCCCGACGGCTCGGCCCACGCCGTCTGTCCGCGCCAGACGCTCAAGCGCGTGCTCAAACGTGCCCAGAAGATGGGTTTCATGGCCATGACCGGCATGGAATTCGAGTGGTTCAATTTTCTCGAAACACCACACAGCTGGGCCGCCAAAAAAGGCATCGCGCCGACGCAGCTGACACCCGGCATGTTTGGTTACTCGCTGCTGCGCATGAACCAGAACCCGGGCTTCTTCAATGCCATCATGGATGAGATGCTGGCCTTTGGCGTGCCGATTGAAGGGCTGCACACCGAAACCGGCCCCGGCGTGTATGAGGTCGCCATCAGTTTCAGCGAAGCGCTGGAGCAGGCCGACCGCGCCGTGCTGTTCAAAACCGGCGTCAAGGAAATCGGTTCGCGCTTTGGCATCATGCCGAGCTTCATGGCCAAGCCCAACCAGCAGCTGCCCGGCTGTAGCGGCCACATTCACCAAAGCCTGTCGGACGGCAAAAACAACCTGTTCTACGACGCAAAAAACCCGCGCAAAATGAGCCCGCTGTTTGAAAGCTACGTCGCCGGACAGGTCGCCTGCATGATGGAGTTCGGCCCGCTGATATGGCCCACCATCAACAGCTACAAACGCCTGGTGGATGGCTTCTGGGCACCGGTCAAACCGACCTGGGGCCTGGACAACCGCACCGCCAGCTTTCGCGTGATTGCCGGCAGCGCCAAGGCCACCCGGCTGGAGACGCGCTGCCCGGGCGCTGACGTGAACCCCTACCTGGCCATGGCGGCGGTGATCGCGGCGGGGCTGGACGGTGTGGAAAAAGGCCTCCGGCTGAGCACCCCACCCATCACCGGCACCAACGTCGGCGCGGAAAACATCGCACGCGCGCCGCGCACCCTGATCGAGACCACACGCATCTTCAAGCAATCAGACATTGCGCGCGACTGGCTGGGCGACACCTTTGTGGAGCACTTTGCGGCCACGCGCGAGTGGGAGTGGCGGCAATGGCTGGACGCCGTGACCGACTGGGAACTGAAACGCTACTTTGAGATCATCTAGTGGCGTGCCTGATAGCGCGGCGCGCCACACCAGGCAACGGCGTGACTGACCGCAACCGGCAGGTCGGAGGCGCGGTAGGCCGGCGGCGGTTTTTCATCGTTCGGCTCGGAGCCGGGCGCCCTCCGGTCACCGACAGCCGTATTGGCAAACAGCACCTGAACCTTCAACTCAGCACCTTATGAACATCAGCAGCTTTTCCTTTCCCACCGCCATCCAATTCGGAGCCGGTGCCCGCAAACGGGTGGCAGCCCACCTGCTCGAAGCCGGCTGCCGGCGCCCGCTGCTGGTCACGGACAAAGCCTTGGCCGCCCTGCCGGTGCTGGCCGAATTCAAAACCCATCTGGCGGGTCTGGAGGTCGAGGTGTTCGCGGCCGTTTTTGGCAACCCCACCTGCAGCCAGGTCATGGAGGGCGCGGCGGCATACCAGGCCCACCACGCCGACTGCGTGATCGGCTTTGGCGGCGGTGCCGCACTCGACGTGGCCAAGGTCGTGGGCCTGGCCGCCACGCACCCGGGCGACATCCTGGAATACGTCTGGGACCACCCGCAGGTGCGTCCCATCATCCATGAGCTGCCTTATTTTGTGGCCCTGCCCACGACCGCGGGCACGGGCTCGGAAGTAGGCCGCTCCAGCGTGGTCAGCGAAAACGACACGCACCTCAAGCGCGTGGTGTTCAGCCCCAAAATTCTGGCTCGGGTGGTGTTCGCCGATCCCGAACTCACGCTGAGCCTGCCGCCTCACCTGACAGCCGCTACCGGCATGGATGCGCTCACGCACAACATCGAGAGCTATCTGTCGCCGGCCTACCACCCGCTGTGCGACGGCATTGCGCTGGAGGGCACACGCATCGCCGCGGCGGCGCTGCGGCGCGCCGTGAAAGAACCCGGCAACCTGCAGGCGCGCAGCGACATGATGATGGCCTCGATGATGGGCGCAATTGCGTTTCAGAAGGACCTGGGCGCCGTGCATTCCTGCGCCCATGCCCTGGGCGCCGTCTGCGACCTGCACCACGGTCTGGCCAATGCGCTGATGATCGACACCGTGCTGGCCTGGAACCACGAGGCAGCGCCGCAGAAATTTGAAGAGCTGGCGCATGTCTGCCGCGTGCCCGGCGGGGGCAAGGCCTTGGTTGGCTGGCTCAAACAACTCAAGGTCGACATCGGCCTGACTGGCAACCTCGCCGCACATGGTGTAAAACGTGAAAATCTGCCGCGCCTGGTGGCCGTCGCCTTTGCCGACAGCTGCCATCAGACCAACCCGCGGGCCTGCACGGCGGCGGATTTCGAAAAACTTTTTGAGGAAGCCTTATGCCTGCAGCCCGGCGCCTGAAAATTGGTCTGTCAGCCTGCTTTTCCCATGCCGACCCCACCCGCTCCCTGTTCACCGGCAAGACACTGCAGTATGTCGAGCAGTCGATTGCCCACTGGCTGATGTCGTCGGGGGCCATGGTCGTCATGGTGCCCTGTCCCACCGGCGAAACCCAGCGCGGTGACGTCAGCTTTGACCACTACGCCCAATGGCTGGACGGCCTGGTCTTGCATGGGGGGGCCGACGTCTGGCCCGGCAGCTACGGCGAAACGCCGCTGGAAGAGCGCTGGGCCGGTGACCGTGTCCGCGACGACTACGACAAGGCGCTGGTGACGGCGTTCGAGCGCCGGGGCAAGCCGATCTTTGGCATCTGCCGCGGCCTGCAGCTGCTCAATGTGGCGTTTGGTGGAACCCTCTACCAGGACATTGAGACCCAGGTGCCGGCCTCGTTCCCACACCGCGATGCGGCGTCTTACGACCTCAACTACCACAGCGTGGATATTGTGCAGGGCTCCCGCCTGTCGATGCTCTACCCGGGCGTTGAACGGGTGCGGGTCAACAGCATTCATCACCAGGCGATCAAGGAGCTCGCGCCCGAATTCCAGGCCGAGGCCTTCAGCAACGGCGACGGCCTGGTCGAGGCGATCCGCCGGCGCGACCCGGGCAAGAGCTATATTGCCGCGGTCCAGTGGCATCCCGAGTTTCACAAGCCCGGCTCGGACACCATCGACGACGGAGCCCTGCTTGACGATTTTCTGGACGCCGTGGCGGCGGCAAAAAAAGCCGGTACAGCGCTGCCATGAGAGCGCTCGCCATCTACAACCCGGCCACCGGCGAGCGGATCGCCGAAGTGGCGACCGACGACCGGACCTCGGTCGCCGCGAAGGCAGCGCTGGCGCGGGCGGCCCAGCCGCAGTGGGCCGCGCTGCCGCTGGCTCAGCGCCAGGCCTGCCTAGTGCGATTTCGCGCCGCGATCGAGGGGCAACGCGAATCACTGGCGCGCACCCTGACGCTTGAAACCGGCAAGCCGATCACGATGTCGCGCAACGAACTCAAGGGTTTGCTCGGCCGCATCGACTTTTTTCTGGCCGAAACCGGCGCCTTGATCGCCACCCGGACCGTGCACGAAGAGAGCGGCATGACGGAGCAGATCGAGCACCTGCCGCTGGGCCTGATTGCGAATATCTCGGCC
>JBKJZS010000347.1:0-3974 GCA_046714915.1 Polaromonas sp.
GCAGCCAGCAGCACCACGTCGCCTTCGACGACATAGCTGGTGGCGCTTTGCTCGGTCTCTGGCATGTCCTGCGCAACCTGCGCCATTTTCCACTGCTGGGGAATAGAAAACTCGCCGCCGTCTTCATGCAGCGTGCCGTTGAGCATGGCAAACAGCGAGGACTTGCCCGCGCCATTGCGGCCAACCAGCCCGATTTTTTCACCCGGGTTGAGGCTGACAGACGCGCTGTCGAGAATCACTTTGGCGCCTCGACGCAGCACCACATTTTTAAGGGTAATCATTTAGCAAACAGACTCAAGAAAATTAGTCGGGTGGCGCGCTACGCCAGCATTCACGCCCATCGCGCATGACGCAACTTTCAGGCCAGTCAAGCGAGCTGTTGGCGCGTGATGAGCATGACCTGGTCGGGGCCGGCGCTGGTTTCAAACCAGAGCGATTCCAGGTGCGGGAAGGCGCGTTGAAAATTCTCGCGCTCGTTGCCGATTTCCAGCACCAGGACAGCATTTTCGCTCATATGGCGAGCAGCGTTTAGAAAAAGGCTTCTTATGAAGTCCATGCCGTCTTCACCACCGGCCAGCGCCAGAGCCGGTTCGGCCCTGAATTCGGCCGGCAACGCGGCCATGCGGGCCGCGTTGACATAGGGCGGGTTGCACAGAATCAGGTCATACGGGCCGGCGCAGGCGGCCAGGCCATCGGATTCGATCAGGGTAATGCGGCTGGCCAGCTGATGCTTGTCGACATTGATGCGGGCCACGGCCAGGGCGTCCAGGCTGATGTCGACGGCCTCGACTTTCACCTCAGGGTAGGTCATCGCGGCTAGCACGGCCAGGCTGCCGTTGCCGGTGCACAGATCGAGCACGCGCTGCGTGTCTTCGCTGAGCCAGGGGTCTATGCTCCCATCGACCAGCAGTTCGGCAATGAAGGAGCGCGGAATGATGACCCGCTTATCGACATAAAAGGGCACGCCCTGCAGCCAGGCTTCCTTTGTCAGGTAGGCGGCGGGCTGGCGCGTGTTGATGCGTGCTTCCAAAAGTGTAGCTACCTGCGAAGCATCTGCGGGGGCTACAGGCCTGTTTGCCACTGAGTCGAGGTCGTCCAGCGGCAGCTCCAGGCGCCACAGGACCAGCCAGGCGGCTTCGTCAAAGGCGGTCAGCGTACCCTGGCCAAAACCATCAGCCTGGCTCAAGCCGGCGGCTTCCAGTCGGGCTGCCCATTGCTCGATCAGCGCCAGCACCGTCGGCGGGCTCATCAACGGGCTCATAAGGCGGCCAGACGCTGCAGAACGCCCTTGTAGATGTTTTTCAGCGGGTCGAGTGAGCTGACCAGTACGTGTTCGTCAATTTTGTGGATGGAGGCGTTGATGGGGCCGAACTCGATCAGCTGCGGGCAGATGCTGGCGATAAAACGCCCGTCGCTGGTGCCACCGGTGGTAGACAGCTCGGTCTGCAGGCCGGTTTCGGCCCGAATGGATTCACTGATGGCCTGAACCAGCTCGCCCGGCGTGGTCAGAAAGGGCAGGCCGCCCAGGGTCCATTTCAGCGAATAGTCGAGCTGGTGTTTTTTCAGCACGGCTTCGAGCCGGGTCTGCAGGCTTTCTGGCGTCGATTCGGTGGAAAAGCGAAAGTTGAAGTCCACCACCAGTTCACCCGGAATGATGTTGGACGCGCCGGTGCCGCCGTGCACATTCGACACCTGCCAGCTGGTCGCCGGGAAAAATTCATTGCCAGCGTCCCACTGCGCGGCCACGAGTTCGGCGAGGGCCGGGGCAAAGCGGTGAATCGGGTTGTTCGCCAGGTGCGGGTAGGCGATGTGACCTTGCACGCCCTTGACGCTGAGTTTGCCGCTCAGGGTGCCACGCCGGCCGTTCTTGATCATGTCGCCCAACTGATTGACCGATGTCGGCTCGCCGACGATGCAGTAGTCCAGCACCTCGCCGCGCGCCTTGAGCTGGTTGCAGACCACGACCGTTCCGTCCACGGACGGGCCTTCCTCGTCGCTGGTGATCAGGAAGGCAATCGACAGATTCGGCTTGGGGTTGATCGCCAGAAACTCTTCCACTGCCACAACCATCGCGGCAATCGAGGTTTTCATGTCGGCTGCCCCGCGGCCGTACAGTACGCCGTCGCGATGACTGGGCGTAAAAGGGTGGCTGGTCCATTGTTCCAGCGGGCCGGTCGGCACGACGTCGGTGTGACCGGCGAAGACCAGGGTTCGGGGTGCCGGACTTGCTATTGAGTTGATAGCTGATTGCGACCGTCCTGATCGGTCCCTAGGGCTAAAACCCTTCAACTTTGCCCATAAATTGGTGACGCGGAAGTTGGCTGGACCGCTAACCATGGTTTCGCATTCGAAGCCCAAAGCTTGCAGGCGGTCAGCGAGGATGGTTTGGCAGTCCGCGTCGTCCGGTGTGACCGAGGGCCGGGAAATCAGTTGCTCTGCGAGTCGGAGTGTAGAAGACATAGAAAAAGTTGAGGGCTGCGTTTATATCGAGCCAAAGCCAGTCGTGCCGTATTTCGAGTCATGCCGAACGTCAAGGGTGATTTCCGTGAAGGACGCTTGATCATCAAGATCTTCTTCGGGCTCCTTGGCCTTGGAAGCGCTTACAAAATCGTTTTCAAGGCGCCACATCAGGTTGGTCGGCGAGTCGGCATGCAGCAGGCCTTCCTTGCGCGTGACGGTGCCTGCCACAATCAGCTTGGCAATGTCCTGTTCAAAGGTCTGCGAGCCCTCGGCCATTGATTTTTCCATCGCTTCCTTGACCCCTGAAAAATCGCCTTTCTCGATCAGCTCGGAAATCAGTTTGGTGTTGAGCATGACCTCGACCGCCGGAGTGCGGCCGCCGGCCTGCGTGCGCAGCAGGCGCTGCGACACAATCGCCTTCATCGCTGCGCCCAAGTCGCCCAGCATGGTGTTGCGCACCTCGACCGGGTAAAAGCTCAGGATGCGGTTCAGCGCCTGGTAGCTGTTGTTGGCGTGCATGGTGGCCAGGCACAGATGGCCCGACTGTGCATAGGCAATGGCCGCCGACATGGTCTCGCGGTCGCGGATCTCGCCGATCAGGATCACGTCGGGCGCCTGCCGCAAGGCGTTTTTCAAAGCAATCTGCAACGACTGCGTGTCGCTGCCGACCTCGCGCTGGTTGACCACCGATCTTTTGTTGGTGAACAAAAATTCCACCGGGTCTTCAATGGTCAGGATGTGGCCGGTGGTGGTGCTGTTGCGGTGGTCCATCATGGCTGCCAGCGTGGTGCTTTTGCCGGCGCCGGTGGAACCGACCATCAGCAGCAGTCCGCGCTTTTCCATGATCAGCTCGGCCAGAATCGGCGGTACGTGCAGGCTTTCGAGCGGAGGAATTTCAGTGGGCACGTAACGGATCACCACGGCATAGGTGCTGCGCTGCTTGAAGCCGCTGATTCGGAAATTGCCGACGCCCGCAAGCGGAAAAGCCATGTTGAGCTCACCGAGCTCTTCCATTTCTTCGATGCGCTCGGGCGGTAACACCTCGGCCAGCAGGTTGCGCGGCGCATCCGGCGGCAGGATCTGGCTGTTGATGGGAATCGCTTCCCCGTTGATCCTGATCATGGCCGGAGCGTGGGCTGACAAGTACACATCGGAGGCTTTTTTGTCAGCCATCAAACGGAGAATTCGTTCCATCGTGCCCATCGTGCTCATGGTTCAGTTCCCTGGGTTAATACATTTTTTGCGGCTGCAGAGCACCCTGTGGCGTGCGCGCCGCCACAGGATTTTCCGCCGGCCTGCCCCAAGGAAAATCAGCCCCACAACGTGGGCGAAGGGGCAGTGAACCGGCGTAGGCCCGCGCAGTGACAAACGCGGAGGGCTTGGTTTCAGTCACGCAGCAAATCGTTCAGGCTGGTGCTAGCCCGGGTTTTGGCATCGACGCGCTTGACGATGACGGCGCAGTACAGGCTGTATTTGCCGCCGGCCTTGGGCAGGTTGCCGGACACCACCACCGA
>JBKJZS010000348.1:0-2154 GCA_046714915.1 Polaromonas sp.
CCCAACCAGAGAACAGGTTGCTCAAAAGACATGATGCTTTCACCGACAGGTTAATTCGTTTTTTGCTGTTCACGGCAGGTGTCCAGTCCAAAAAAACGAAACAATGACTTTTCAATGTAGCACTCCCCGGTTGAAATCGGTATCCCCTGAATAGGGGAGGGCGGCTCAGCGGGCGCGCCTGGTCTGGACGGCGTCCGACAGTACCTGCAGCACACTCAGCGAATCGTCCCAACTCAAGCAGGCGTCGGTGATGCTCTTGCCATATTCCAGCGTTTTGGCGTCGTCCTTGCCGGGGGTGAATTTTTGCGCACCCGGTTTCAGATGGCTTTCTACCATCAGTCCGAACACATTGCGCGAACCGCCGCCGACTTGCGCGGCTATGTCGCGTGCCACATCGAGCTGTTTTTCATGCTGTTTGGCGCTGTTGGCATGGCTGCAATCGACCATAAGCGTGGCCCGCAGCCGGGACTCCTCCAACTCCTTGCAGGCCGCGCCGACACTGGCGGCATCGTAATTGGGCGCCTTGCCGCCGCGCAAAATCACGTGGCAATCCTGGTTTCCGTGGGTTTGCACCACAGCCACCTGGCCGTTTTTGTGCACCGACAAGAAATGGTGGCCTCGTGCGGCCGCCTGAATCGCGTCGGTGGCAATGCGGATGTTACCGTCAGTACCGTTTTTGAACCCAATCGGCGCCGACAGGCCAGACGCCAGCTCGCGGTGCACCTGGCTCTCGGTGGTGCGGGCGCCAATGGCGCCCCAGGCGATCAGATCACCAATGTATTGCGGCGAAATCACGTCCAGAAATTCACTGCCAGCAGGCAGGCCCAGGCGGTTGATGTCGATCAGCAGCTGGCGCGCAATGCGCAGGCCTTCATCGATGCGGAAGCTCTCATCCAGGTAGGGATCGTTGATCAGACCTTTCCAGCCCACCGTGGTGCGCGGTTTCTCGAAGTAAACCCGCATTACGATTTCCAGTGTGCCAGCGTATTTTTTGCGCTGCTCGGCCAGCCGGCGCGCGTACTCCAGCGCCGCAACCGGGTCGTGGATGGAGCACGGACCGATCACCACCAGCAAGCGGTCGTCTTTGCCGGCCATGATTTGGTGGATGTTGTTGCGGGTTTGCGTGATCAGCGATTCAACGGCGGTGCCGCTGATCGGGAAGAAGCGGATTAAATGCTCGGGGGGAGGCAACACCGTGATGTCCTTGATGCGTTCGTCGTCGGTCTGGCTTGTTTTGTCGACGGGGCTCGCATACCAGGCATCGCTGGCTTGGGTGGCTTTGGCATTCATGTTGTCGTTCCTTGTTGATCGTTGGGACATAAAAAAACCGCCGGGCTCTGCAGGCCGGCGGTTCGATGTAGGGTTCGCTTGGGTTACGCGTTCGCCTCTCGTCCACCGGGGACTGAGAACCAGAAGTAAAAGTAAAACCCTGCTTTGTTCACTTGCATGCCTCATTTATACCATGCCCGCCGGAAGCATTGGACATGCGGGCCCATCCACGCCTCAGGACGCGCATTGCACATCCACATGGACACTGCCCGCCAGCGGACCGGTCGCCACCTTGACCGCCGGTGACAGGGTGGGATGGGCGCACCCCGTCACCATGACCGGCGACTCGGGCTGAATGAACTCGCTCACCCAATACCAAGAAGGGTCCTGGCAGGAAAATTTCCAGACCACATCGGGCGTAGTAGCTGCCTGATGGTCCACACGCAGGTCAACGTTCACGCCCAATCGGCCATCGTTTGCCAGAAACAGTGTCGGCTCCGACGTTTCCACCAGATTGAGCGCCTGCCCTTCCGCCGCGGCATTCAACAGCCAGTTAATGCGTGCCATCTGCAGCTTGAGCGCAAATAAAAAACGCTGCTGGGCGCCCGGCGTCAAGTTGTCCGCTGGCCGGATCGCGCAGCAGCGCCAACGCCTGACTGGAATGCGGGTGATCCATGAGCAGGTGCTTGCCACGCGCGACAAAATGCACATCGGCACCGCCCTCCTCCAGCTTGGCGCCGAAGTTCAGCCGCCCCGCCACCGTGTACGGCCGTCCGTCCTGACGCTGGCGCGACTGTGGTACGCGGATCGGGAGGGGCCGCAAGGCGTCTTTTTGCAGGCAATAGCATCGCTATTGGCAAGAAAAACAACGCAGCAGGCCCCCCG
>JBKJZS010000349.1:0-15904 GCA_046714915.1 Polaromonas sp.
CCATGGTGCCGTCGCTGATCACGTCCAGCAAGCTGCGGTAAACCTGATCCACCAGATCCGGCGTTGATTCGATTTTGATGAGTTGAAGCGTCATTTTTGTACTCTGTATACAGAATACGACAAAGCATTCATCCGAAAAATAGGGGTTAACCCTTAAATACTTGCCGCGGCCCGACTGTGACATGATGACGCCGTTTGACGGCATTTTGATATTTCAGGAGTAACCATGACCCAACCCGATCCCGCCTGGCTGGACCGCATGTACAACAACCGCGCGCTGGTCCCGGAGCATGCGGACCATTTCAGCCGCTGGGCGCAGATGTCGGCGCAGGCGCGAGCTGCTCAGCCCAACACGCTGGACATTGCTTACGGAAAGAGCAGCGGCGAAACGCTCGATGTCTTTCCGGCCGGCCAGGCTACCCCTGGCGGCTCGCCGGTGGTGGTGTTTATTCATGGCGGGTACTGGCGCTCGCTGGATAAATCCGAGCATTCGTTCGTGGCGCCTGCCTTCACTGCGGCGGGCGCCTGTGTGGTGATTCCCAATTACGACTTGTGTCCGGCAGTGACCATTCCTCAAATCATCCTGCAAATGGTCAAAGCGCTGGCCTGGACATACCGCAGCGTGGCGAGGTTTGGCGGTGACCCGCAGCGCATCACGGTGGTAGGGCATTCAGCCGGCGGGCATCTGGCGGCGATGTTGCTGACTTGCCTGTGGCCAGTCCATGCCAATGACCTGCCGAGCGATCTTGTGAAAAACGCGCTGTCGATTTCAGGTCTTTACGAATTGGAGTCGGTCATGCACACGCCGTTTTTGAAAGACTCGCTCCGGCTGACGCCGGCGCACGTCTGTCAGGCCAGCCCAGCCTGGCTGCCGCCGCCGACAAAAGGCGTTCTCTACACCGTGGCCGGAGCCAACGAAAGCGAAGAGTTCTTGCGCCACAACGCGCTGATCGAGCAGGCTTGGGGACGCCAGGCGGTGCCTGTGCGCGAAGCCTTGCTGGGACTGAACCATTTCAGCATCGTCGAGGCGCTGGTGCAGCCGACCCACCGGCTGCACCAATTAGCGCTGCAACTGATCGCCGCGACTGCCTGAGCCGCCGGACAGCTACATCAGCAGGTGTTCGCCGGCGTTGTCGCCGCCCAGAATGACGTAGTTCACCTTGCGAATGTCCAGCAGTTTTTTGCCGCCGGAATAACTGATGGCGCTTTGTATGTCTTCTTCCATCTCGCGCAGCGTGTCCTTCAGGCTGCCCTTGACGGGCTCCAGAATGCGCTTGCCTTCGACGTGTTTGTACTCGCCCTTGTTGAAGTCCGAGGCACTGCCGTAGTACTCTTTGAAAAGCTCGCCATCAACCTCCACGGTCGCACCGGGGCTCTCGTCGAGGCCGGCCAGCATGGAGCCGATCATCACCATGGTTGCCCCGAAGCGCACCGACTTGGCAATATCGCCATGCTCACGAATGCCGCCATCGGCAATGATGGGTTTGGTCGCCACGCGAGCGCACCACTTCAGCGCTGACAGCTGCCAGCCGCCGGTGCCAAAACCGGTTTTCATTTTGGTGATGCAAACCTTGCCGGGACCAATGCCGACTTTGGTCGCGTCCGCGCCCCAATTCTCCAGGTCAATGATGGCTTCCGGAGTTCCGACGTTGCCGGCAATCACAAAGGAAGAGGGCAGTTTTTCCTTGAGGTAGGCGATCATCCGCTGCACGGTGTCGGCATGGCCATGGGCAATGTCGATCGTGATGTAGTCGGGCGCCAGGCCGGCAGCCACCAACTGGTCCACCGTGTCGTAGTCGGGCTTTTTCACGCCCAGAGAGATCGACGCGTAGACGCCCTGGGCCGCCATGTTCTTCACGAACTGGACATTGTCCAGGTCAAACCGATGCATCACATAAAAATAGCCGTTTTGCGCCATCCAGACGCTGATTGGCTCGTTGATCACCGTTTTCATATTGGCCGGCACCACCGGAATGCGAAAGCTGCGGCCGCCCAGCGTTACGCTAGCATCACATTCTGAACGGCTTTCCACGCGGCATTTGCGGGGCAGCAGCAAAACTTTGTCGTAGTCGAAGATTTCCATGATGCCAAGCTCCTGAATTGATTACAGAAGGCGCTTGGATTCGACCGGTTCTTGACCGCAGCTAGGCGGAAACAAAAAACCGGGCGCAATGGCTTGGGCCGGGTGGCTGATTCTAAGCGCTTGCCCCGGCCGGCACGAGACGCGCTACTGTATATCCGTTATTCGCGAAGGCAGATGGCGGCTGGCGCGGCTTCGACCCCTCGACGGGCTTGTGACAGAACAGAACAGGGCAGGGCAGTCTCAGCCCGAACGGATTTACGGAATTTTTCCCTGAGGCGGGATGCAGCGAGATTGCGCTGCCGTGAGAACGCGCCCCTGGGCGTCCTGGACCCAGCCGATCACCTGCATCCGTTCGGTGTTCATGCCCGGCGGGATGTCCATGGAGCGCGATTCGAAGAAGCGAATCTGCTCTTTTTTTGATAGCTGCTTGCGCCCATCCCAAGTGGACAGGAGGATGTTTCTGACCAAATTTCTGGATACTGGCGAGCCCTCGCTGCCGGCCGGGATGGTTTCCACCAGCGCCAGCCAAGCGCTCCAGGGTTGCGCGCTGGTAGCGAGGGACACCGGCTTGAGCTCTATCGATGCGCCGACATAGCCCGAGACCGGCAAGCCGTGCGCCACACGCACTGAGCGCGCCCTGCCGCCGCTAACCGGGCTGGTGTGTGCCCAGCGCTTGGGCGGGACGCTGCGGCCCAGTGCGTGCAGCCTTTTCAGCGCGTCGCGGCTGGCTGCGGCCGACAGGGGCGCATCATTGCCCTGACTGCCGGGAACAATCCAGTCCAGCGCCAGTTCACCGCGTTTCGGAACCGGTGTGCCGGGGTCTGCCCAACAAGCCGCGCAGTCGGCATTGACGAAACGCTCCAGCAAGGCCAGCGGCAGGGGCTGACCGGTGCTGGCGCAAAAAGACTGGGCCTGGACGGCTTGCGCCAGGCAGGCTGCCAGCACCAGGGAGGCCCAAGCGGATACCCGGGCTGAAAACAAGGGATGCATCAAGGGCTTTCTACAATGAGGGATGTTCCCAGAACCCGCTCCTAGCTCCCCCCTCTTGCAAAACCTTAATCCGGAGCAGCTGGCCGCTGTTACTTTACCCAACACCCACGCGCTGATTCTGGCCGGTGCGGGTTCCGGCAAAACCCGGGTGCTCACCACCCGCATCGCCTGGCTGCTGCAAACCGGGCAGGTTTCGCCCGGCGGCATCCTGGCAGTGACTTTCACCAACAAGGCTGCCAAGGAGATGTTGACACGCCTGTCCAGCATGCTGCCGGTCAATGTGCGCGGCATGTGGATAGGGACCTTCCATGGGCTGTGCAACCGTTTTTTGCGCGCGCATTACAAGCTGGCCAACCTGCCTTCAACCTTCCAGATCCTGGATACGCAGGACCAGCTGTCGGCGATCAAGCGCCTGTGCAAGCAGTTCAACATCGACGACGAGCGTTTTCCGCCGAAGCAGCTGATGTATTTTTTTGCGGCTTGCAAGGAAGACGGCCATCGCGCCAAAGACGTGGTGGTGCGCGACGAAGAAACCCGCAAAAAGGCCGAGATCTACGCGTTGTATGAAGAGCAGTGCCAGCGCGAAGGCGTGGTCGATTTCGGTGAGCTGATGCTGCGCAGCTACGAGCTGCTCCGGGACAACGCGCCCATCCGTGAGCATTATCAGCGGCGCTTTCGACACATCCTGATCGACGAGTTTCAGGACACGAACAGGCTGCAGTACGCGTGGATCAAGATGCTGGCCGGTCAGGACGTTGACGCCGCTTCCGGTGTCAACGCGATGCCGGGCGGTTCGGTCATTGCCGTGGGTGACGATGACCAGAGTATCTACGCCTTTCGCGGTGCGCGTGTCGGCAATATGGCTGACTTTGTGCGCGAGTTCCGGGTTGCGCACCAGATCAAGCTGGAGCGCAACTACCGCAGCTTCGGCAACATTCTCGACTCCGCCAATGAGCTGATCAGTCACAACAGCAAGCGTCTGGGCAAGAACCTGCGCACCGAGGCCGGGCCGGGCGAGCCAGTCCGGGTTTTTGAGTCCACATCGGACTTTGCCGAAGCCCAGTGGTTTGTCGATGAGGTGCGGCAGCTGGTGCGCGACGGCATGGCGCGCAAGGAAATTGCCTTGCTCTACCGCAGCAATGCGCAGAGCCGAGTCATGGAAACGGCGCTCTTCAACGCCGGCGTGCCTTACCGGGTCTACGGTGGCCTGCGCTTTTTTGAGCGCGCCGAGATCAAGCATGCACTGGCTTATTTGCGCCTGCTCGACAATCCCCACGACGACACCAGCTTCATGCGGGTTGTCAATTTCCCGCCACGCGGTATTGGCGCGCGCAGCATTGAGCAGTTGCAGGACATCGCGCGGGCGTCGGGTTGCTCGCTGCACGACGCGGTCAGTGCCGTCACCGGCAAGGCTGGCGCCAATCTGGGCGCCTTTGTCGCCAAGCTGGATGTGTTGCGCGAGCAGACGCCGGGTTTGACCCTGCGTGAAATCATTGAGCTGGTGTTGCATCACAGCGGGCTGGAAGAGCACTACAAGACCGAGAAGGAAGGCCAGGACAGGCTGGAAAACCTGGGTGAACTCGTCAACGCCGCCGAGTCCTTTGTCAGCATGGAAGGTTTCGGTCGCGACGCTGTGGCATTGCCGGTCGATGAGCTGGGTGCGGGGCTGAGCCAGTCGCCCGTCAGTCAGGGCCTCGATCCGGCTCAGCCGGTCAGCGACGAGCCCCTGCTCGAGCAGCTTCTGCCCGATGGCGAAACCGGCGAAACGCTATCGCCGCTGGTAGCGTTTTTAACGCATGCCGCGCTCGAGTCCGGTGACAACCAGGCGCAGGCCGGGCAGGACGCAGTGCAGCTGATGACAGTGCATTCGTCGAAGGGGCTGGAGTTTGACTGCGTGTTCATCACCGGGCTTGAAGAAGGCCTGTTCCCGCACGAAAATGCCATGAGCGACCATGAAGGACTGGAAGAAGAACGCCGGCTGATGTATGTGGCCATCACGCGCGCGCGCCAGCGCCTGTATTTGAGCCATTCGCAAACCCGCATGCTGCATGGTCAGACGCGGTATCACCTGAAAAGCCGGTTTTTCGACGAGCTCCCGGAAGCGGCCTTGAAATGGATCACGCCCAAAAACCAGGGCTTTGGCTCCGGCTACGGGCTCGGTGGTGGCTGGCAGGGTGCTATTAATTCAGGAGCTGGTGGTGCCCGCAGTAATTGGGCTGAAAGCGCTTTTTCTTCAAAAACTTCGGGTACTGAGCGGTTTGCCAGCCCGCCAGTGCCCGCGCAACGCATTGCGCCCGCGCATGGCCTCAAAAGCGGCATCAACGTGTTTCACAACAAGTTTGGCGAGGGCAAGGTGCTGATGCTCGAGGGCAGCGGTGACGACGCCCGCGCGCAAATCAACTTCACGCGTCACGGTGTGAAATGGCTGGCGTTGAGCGTGGCCAAGCTGACGGTGGTCACCTGAGCAGCGTGCCGGTATTGACGAAGCAGAGCAGGGCCAGCGGATTTTTCGTCGGTTAGCCGCTGGCGCGTCAAGGCCAGGGTCTGGTCCGGCAATTTCCCGCCGCAATTCCTGCTGGCCCGGGGCGGACGCAGCGGGTGGCGCTGCTCGGAAAACTGCAGGGCGCTTCCGGCGAGGGGTATTGAGCGCACCCGCTGGCCAGGGCTTGTCGGCCAGGCGCGCCCAGCCTGATGGATCGAATTTCTTGTAGCAGTCAGTGCTGCGGTTCAGTAGACCATCTTGCCGCTGCCGTCCTTCGTGCCTTTTTTCCCGACGATCTGCCAGGCCGTCCGCTGATCTACCAGCCGGGCCAGAAATTCCAGTTCTTCGTCGGTGTGGTTCAGCGCCTGCGCCGGGGTCAGGAAGCGGCCATTTCTGGGCTCGGCGTCGGCCCAGAAAGATTGATGGTATTGCGCCTGCGACACCAGTTTTTCACGGCCCGCGCTCACAGCGACCGTGCCATAACAGTTGCAAAAGTAGTCGCGATTGCCCTGGTTGGCAACGATCTCGGCGTAGACGCCGGTGCCACGTATGCCGGCGGTCAGCGTCGGCATGACGATGGCGCGGTTGACCCCTTTGCCCCAGACGCTGGCCACTGCACCGGTCAGCAGGCGTAACAGGCTGACGGCATTGAGCGTAGGGCCACGCTCCACGGAAAGACGGGAGTTCTGCCGCACCTGAAAAGCCGAATTGCCAATCACGAACACCATGTTGGCGCCAGGCCCGGTCTGGATTTCGTCACCCGTCTGAATCGTTTGCTGGGGATTCAGGCGGCTGCCATTGAGGGTGGCATCGCCGGTCAGTTGCACAATGTTGCTGCGCTGCTGGGCAATTGCTGCAGGCAGTCCGCCCAGGGCCAGCCATGCTGCAGCAGCCTTGAGCGCGTCACGCCTTTGGTACCACAAAATTTCTTTTTCGTGGCGGCCTTGCAGCATGTGCTGTGTCATGGCGTGTCTCCTGGGGTGAGGGTTTCGTCGTCGGGTGACGGGGCTTCAAAACTGTCGCGAAAAGTGAAGTAGAGCGAGGTTGAAAACATGGCTGCCATCAGCAGGGCGGCAGGCATGATCAGCGCGGCGGCCGCTTCGGGGCTTGCCAGCAGGCCGGCCACCAGCGTCACGGCGACCCCGATGAGCACCAGGACCACCATCCAGGTAAGTCCGAATAGCGTGTAGGCGCCTGCGTTCCTGAAGCACACCACAGCACTGAAAAACAGGCTCTTGACCGGCGTCACACCGTGCCAGTGCACCAGCGCGGGGGCATGCCAGAACAGCACGGAGACCGGAAGGTACAGAATCATGACGACCAGCATCACTCCCTGCGTTTCGGGAGAGAGCGCATTTTCGCGGCTGATCGGCACGTCGAAAAACAACGGCACCACAGAAACGATCAACAGGCAGGCCGCGGCGTACAAGAAACCCAGCACCAGCATGGCGCGCGCGCGCTGCTGACCGGCCCGAAACGCGCTGATCAAAATAGCAGGCATCGGGAAACGGCCGCGAGTGGCCTCCTTCGTGGCGGCCATCAGGCCCAGCGTGGCGGCGGGCACGATGGCCAGCGCCATCACCACGCCGACAAAGGGGATCAGCGATGCCAGCGTCGCTGCCGCCATGTACAGGAAAAACAGCCCGGCCAGGGCCAGCGGCTGCTTGAAGAAGGTTTGGATACCGAGCTTGACCCATGTGATGCCAGTACGAGCGGGAACGATGTTTAGATTCATTGCGGTGTGGGGGTTAGGAATTCGGGTCGTTTCAAGCGCGCGGGAGCCGACAACAGCGGGCTCAGTGAACAATTCAAGACTTTGAGTGGCAGTTTGCTTCAAAAAAAGGCCGACCGGCAACTTTCTTGCGGCGCCGGTACGGTGGTGTTTCTACCCGCTTGCCCCGTGCCTTGAAAGCCGCGACAACAGGGGCTCAGCATTGCAGGCTAAAAGGGTGGGCCACACGCTGGCGCAGCACCCGTTCAAAATGACCGGGGTCGTGCGCCTGCAGCACGGCGGCTTCGCGCGGCAGATGAAAGTCCCACAGCCGCGAGGTCCAGAAACGCAGGGCACCAGCCCGCTGCATGGCTGGCAACAGGGCGCGCTCCTGCGGCGTCAGGCAGCGCACCGACTGGTAGGCTGCAATAAAGGCCTCGGCCCGGGTGGCGTCGTGCGCGCCGGTGCCCAGGTCCACACACCAGTCGTTCAGGCTCACGCCGATGTCAAACAGGAAAGCGTCCCAGCCCGCAAAATAAAAATCAAAAATACCTGTTAACACCAGGTTGGCGCCTTCGCCGTCAAACATCGCGTTATCGCGAAACAGGTCGGCATGCACCGGCCCACTCGGCAAAGACCGGTAGGCCGACGAAGCCGCAACATGGTTTTGGTAGGCCAGCTCGGACAGAATCAGGCGAGCCTGCTCGGGGCTGAGGTAGGGCAAGACCACCGGCACGGTGTCGTTCCACCAGGCCAGGCCGCGCAAATTCGGTTGCTGACGCGGGTAATCACGCCCCGCCAGGTGCATGCGCGCGAGCATCTCGCCGACCGCCGCGCAGTGGGCCGGGGTGGGCGCCAGTTCGCTGCGGCCGCGCAGGCGGTTCACGACCGCGGTGGGCTTGCCTTTGAGGCGGTGCAGGATGTCGCCGGCTTTGCCGGCGTCCGGGGTCCGCACCGCTTGGGGATCGGGCACCGGAATGCCGCGCTGCGCCAGGTGTTTCATCAGGTGCAGGTAAAACGGCAGTTGTTCAAACGTCAGGCGTTCAAACAGCGTCAGCACATACTGCCCTTGCTCGGTGTCCACGAAATAGTTGGTGTTCTCGATGCCGCCGGCGCAAGGGCTGATGGCCTGCAACTGTCCCAGCCCGAGCGCTTGCAAAAGAGGGGCAGCCTCGTCAAACGAGACTTCGGTATAAACGGCCATGCCTGCAACTAAAGCTGAAACTGGAAACTAGAACTTGAGCACGTTCCAGACCCGTTTTCCAGTGCTGCCGGCGCCTGACGTGGACGGGGCAGTGCCGCCGCCCTTGGTGGCGTCAGACGGCAGCACCTCGTAGGCGGGCACATTGGTTTTGGGTTGCACGGTAATGCTTTGGGTTTCACCGCCTACACGCACTTCGTCAATGCGCGAACCGGCATCTTCGACCCGGATGCGCTGAATGGTGGGCTCCGGCCGGCGGCTGGACGGGTTGGTGCCGGGCTCCAGGGTCCGCGCCTGGCCCGAAACGGGTGCTGCCGTCTGGGCCAAAGCCGGGGCGCACGCCAATGTGGCCGCGGCGCCAGCGAGCAGGAGGGAGCAAATAGGGTGTTCCATGCCTGCATTGTAGGGTCTGGCCCGCGTGGGGATATAGCTGACAATCGAGCCATGAGCACCAACAAAAAAACATTGCTGCTGGTGGATGGCTCCAGCTACCTGTACCGCGCTTTTCATGCCATGCCCGACCTCCGCGCCAATCCGGGTGACCCCACCAGCCCGGCCACCGGCGCCATCCGCGGGATGATCAACATGATGCAAAAGCTGCGCAAGGATGTGCGTGCCGACTACGCATCCTGCGTGTTTGACGCCAAGGGTCCGACCTTTCGCGATGCGCTGTATCCCGAGTACAAGGCCCAGCGTTCGGCCATGCCCGACGACCTTCGCAGCCAGGTCGATCCCATCCATGAGGTGGTACGGCTGCTCGGCTGGAATGTACTGAGCGTGCCGGGCGTGGAGGCCGACGATGTGATCGGCACGCTGGCCTGCATGGCATCGAAGCAGGGCATTGAGGTCATCATTTCCAGCGGCGACAAGGACTTGAGCCAGCTGGTCGATGAAAACATCACCGTCATCGACACCATGAACGACCGGCGGCGCGACTTGGCCGGGGTCGAAGCCGAATTTGGCGTGCCGCCGCGCCTGATGGTGGACTACCAGACGCTGGTGGGCGACGCCGTTGACAACGTGCCCGGCGTGCCCAAGGTTGGCCCAAAGACCGCCGTGAAGTGGCTGGTCGAGTACGGCTCGCTGGACGCCCTGGTGGCAAAGGCCAGCGAGATCAAGGGAGTGGTCGGCGAGAACCTGCGTCAGGCACTTGGCTGGCTGCCCAAGGGCCGGGAGCTGTTGACCATCAAGAAAGACTGCGACCTGATCGACTACATTGCCGGACTGCCTGGCCTGGAGGCCATCGCTATGGGCGCCCAGCAGTCGGAGGCCTTGAAGGTTTTCTATGAAAAATACGGCTTCAAGGGGCTGGTCCGGCAAATTGACATCGAAAGTACGCCTCCCGAAATGATTGCAGGCCCCGATGGCCGGCATGCTGCCCGGCCACCGGGACCTGCAATCATTTCGGATTCTCCGGGCCTGTTTGACGAGCCGGCGCATCGGGACACGCCGCTTGCGGCCCGCGCCACCAAACTTTCGTATGACACTATTTATACGTGGGAGGCCTTTGAAAGCTGGCTCGCCAAAATTGAAGCCGCGGAGCTGGTGGCGCTGGACACCGAAACCACGTCGCTGGACGAAATGCGGGCCGAGATTGTCGGCCTGAGTTTCAGCGTGGTGCCTGGCGAGGCTGCCTACATTCCGCTGACGCACGACTACCCGGGCGCCCCTGCGCAACTGCCGCGTGACGAGGTGCTGGCCCGCCTCAAGCCCTGGCTGACAAACCCGGCCCGGGCCAAGCTGGGCCAGCACGTCAAATACGACCGTCATGTGTTTGCCAATCATGGCATTGAGGTGCAAGGCTATACGCACGACACCATGCTGCAGAGCTACGTGCTGGAAGTGCACAAGCCGCACGGGCTGGCCAGCCTGGCCGAGAGGCATGTGGGGCGCAGCGGCATCAACTACGAAGACCTGTGCGGCAAGGGCGTGCACCAGATCAAGTTCAACCAGGTTGACATCGCCAAGGCCGCTGAGTATTCGTGCGAAGACTCGGACCAGACGCTGGACGTGCACCGCGTGTTGTGGCCCAGGTTGCAGGCCGATGACAAGCTGCGCTTTGTCTACGCGCTGGAAATGCAGAGCAGCGAAGCGCTCTACCGCATCGAGCGCAATGGCGTACTGATCGACGCGCCGACGCTGGCCCGGCAAAGCGGCGAACTTGGCGCACGCATCCTGCAGCTGGAGACCGAAGCGCATGAACTGGCCGGCCAGCCCTTTAATCTTGGTTCGCCCAAGCAGATCGGTGAAATATTTTTCACCAAGCTGGGCTTGCCCGTGATCAAGAAAACCCCGAGTGGTGCGCCCAGCACCGACGAAGAAGTGCTGGAAAAACTGGCCGAAGACTACCCGCTGCCGGCGAAAATCCTGGAGCACAGGGGCCTGTCCAAACTCAAGGGCACGTACACCGACAAACTGGCCCAGCTGGCGCACCCGAAGACGGGCAGGGTGCACACGCATTACGCGCAGGTCGTGGCAGTGACCGGCCGTTTGTCGAGCAACGACCCCAACCTGCAGAACATCCCGGTGAAAACCGCCGAGGGCCGTCGCGTGCGCGAGGCCTTTGTCGCGCCTGCGGGCAGCAGGATTGCCAGCGCCGACTACTCGCAGATCGAGCTGCGCATCATGGCCCACCTCAGCGGCGACGAGGCTTTGCTGCGCGCCTTCACCGACGGCCTGGACGTGCACCGCGCCACCGCCGCCGAGGTCTTTGGCGTGGCGCTGGACCAGGTCAGCAGTGAGCAGCGCCGCTACGCCAAGGTGATCAACTTCGGGCTGATTTATGGCATGAGCAGCTTCGGGCTGGCGCGCAACCTGGGCATTGAAACCAAGGCCGCAGCCGCTTACATCGACAAATATTTTCAGCGCTATCCCGGCGTTAAAAACTACATGGATGAAACCAGGCTTTCCGCCAAGAACCTGGGATATGTAGAAACCGTGTACGGGCGGCGCCTGTACCTGCCTGAAATCAATTCGCCGAACGGGCCCCGCCGCGGCGGGGCCGAGCGCGCGGCCATTAACGCGCCCATGCAGGGCACGGCGGCCGACCTGATCAAGCTCAGCATGGTCAAGGTGCAGGACGTGCTGGATGCTGAAAAGCGCGGCACCAAGATGATCATGCAGGTGCACGACGAACTGGTTTTTGAGGTGCCCGAGGCTGAAGTCGATTGGGTCAAGAGCGAGATCCCGCGCATCATGGCCGGTGTGGCCGACCTGAAAGTGCCGCTGCTGGCGGAGATCGGCATCGGGCCCAATTGGGAGCAAGCGCACTGAGGCTATGGGTCCTCTATTTTGAGCGTTGCAACACTTCAACTACACCGCCAGCAAGGCCTTCCATGCCGTGCGCAGCTTCTTCTGGTCGACAGGACCGGGTACGCCAGCCTTGCGAATGACCAGGGGTGGTCTAGCGTGAAAAGTTGGAGCCGTACCAAGCATTCTGTGGGCAAGCCCGCAGTTTCGAGGTTTTCAATTGGGTAGTCAGCGGGCCACCCGGCGGCCTGCCTGGACTCAGCGTCAAGATTGTGTGAACATCCTCGCAAGAAATTCCGTGACCGCATAGCCTCCGG
Organism: Polaromonas sp.; assembly: GCA_046714915.1. Lineage (GTDB taxonomy): Bacteria > Pseudomonadota > Gammaproteobacteria > Burkholderiales > Burkholderiaceae_C > Polaromonas. The sequence goes on from JBKJZS010000349.1 coordinate 12,034, forward strand.
CTTCCCGTCCCCATCACCCCTTCTGAGGAGCCACCATGCTGAGCAGCGACCAGAAATCCGAGTTTGATTCCCTGCTCCCCGGCCAAAGCACTGAAAACGGCGCGACCCGCCGCACCGCGCTGAAAACCGCACTCGGCTTCGGTTACGCTGCTGCTGCCATGCCCATCATGGCGCAAACCGCCATCAAAACTTCTGCAGCAGGCTTGAAGGCAGGTGAGACCACGTTTGAAGTCAACGGTTTCAAGGTGCCGGCCTATTACGCCGCCCCGGCCGGCAAAACCAACCTGCCCGTGATCCTGGTGATTCAGGAAATTTTAGGCGTGCATGAATACATTGCCGACACCGTCCGCCGCTGTGCCAAGGCCGGCTACCTGGCCATTGCGCCCGAGCTGTTCGCGCGCCAGGGCGACCCCAGCCAGTATGGCGAAATGGCCAAGCTGATGGCTGAAATTGTCTCCAAGGTCTCCGACGCGCAGGTCATGGCCGACCTGGATGGCGCCGTGATGTGGGCCGGTGCCAATGGCGGCAACACCGCCAAAGTGGGCATCACCGGCTTTTGCTGGGGTGGCCGCATCACCTGGCTGTATGCCGCGCACAGTCTCAACCTCAAGGCCGGTGTGGCCTGGTATGGCCGCCTGGTCGGCAGCAGCACCGATCTCACGCCGAAACACCCGGTTGATCTGGCGCCCATCCTGAACGGGCCGGTGCTGGGCCTGTACGGCGGACAGGACAGCGGCATTCCCCTTGACACGGTTGATAAAATGAAAGCCGCTCTCGCCGTCGGCAGCACCGCGGCGAAAGCATCACAGTTTGTGGTGTACCCTGATGCCCCGCACGCTTTTCATGCCGACTACCGCCCCAGCTACCGCAAGGAGGCGGCGGACGACGGCTGGAAACGCGCTCTGGCGTGGTTCCAGGCCAACGGCGTCGCTTGATTCCACAAGCCCGCCCGCAACCTCCGGAGCCTGCAGGACCTGGAACGTCGACGACGCTTCCCATGTCTGGCAGGCTCCTAGCCGCCCCACAGCAATGTGCGGCGGCTTTTTTAGTGTTTATTTTTTGGTATGTGTTTGACAAATTTATTCAAGCTTTTTAGGGCTCTAGCCCATATAAATAGGGCGTAATTAGCTATGCTATTAATAGCAATTTTGATCGGGACCCTGACCGCCGGTATCGGCAGCGTGTGGCTGGCGGCGCTGCTCAGCTTTGGCATGCTGGCCCGCTACACCACCCACATGCTCAGCCTGGCTGCGGGCGCGCTGCTGGCGACCGCTTTCATGCACCTGCTGCCTGAAGCCTTTGAAAGCCAGGCCGGCGCGCAGGAGCTGTTTACCACGCTGCTGGTGGGCCTGGTGTTTTTCTTCCTGCTCGACAAGGCCGAGCTCTACCACCACAGCCACGAGCACCACGGCTCGCAGGGCGAGGCAGGTGACCTGGGCCACCTGCTGGCGCCGCTGCGCAGCAGCAACTCCCTTCGCGCCGAGCGGGTTGAAACTTCGCCGGTACCGCTGGAGCATGGCCACGGACACCACCACCCGCATCACCACAGCCACCCTGCCAGGTCCGGCAGCTGGGCCGTGCTGACCGGCGACAGCGTACACGCCTTTGGCGACGGTATTTTGATTGCATCTGCCTTCGTGGCCGACATGCGCCTGGGCGTCATCACCGCGCTGGCCGTGCTGGCGCACGAAATTCCTCACCACATGGGCGATCTGGTGGTGCTGCGCCAGACCTCCAGCAACCAGCGCGCCGCCTTGGTCAAGGTCTCACTGGCCGGCGCTGTGACGGCACTGGGCGGCTTGATCGGCTACGCGCTGGTGGACCTGCTGCACGACTGGCTGCCTTACTTTCTGGTGGTGGCGTCCAGCAGCTTTGTCTACGTGGCACTGGCAGATTTGATTCCCCAGCTGCAAAAACGCCTGAGCGCGCGCGAAACCGTGGCGCAGATTTCATGGCTGGCGCTGGGAATTGGGTTGGTGATGCTGGTCAGTGGGCTGGCGCATCGAGCCTAAGCACATCCTTAATTCTTAATGATTTTCCGCATCAACCCAGATTGTTGAAAGTCAACCGAAACGGATTGGGTTTGGTGATGTCGGCGCCGGCGATTCAGGCCGCACCCGCCACCGCCCCGTGTCAGCCGGACACTGACAGACAAAGGGCATCGCAGCCTATAAACGCGGCCCCCGCCGGCGGCGATCATGGAGTTGATTCTTCAAGGACGCTGTCATGAAATGCCTCACCCCACCCCATCAAGCCAAACCCCGCCGGGCAGGTCGGCGCATCGCGGCACCCATCGCCTACCTGTCTACGGTATGCGTCAGCATCGCAGCGGCGGCGGTTATAGTCACCGAAACCGTGCCATTGATCGTGGGCGGGCTCTGAGCCATGCACGCCCAGCCCCACCCCATCCCGGAAGAGCAATCTGTACCGCCGGGCGATGACAGTGACGACGAGCCCACCCATCCACTGCCAGCGGACCCCGCACCCGGCGCGCCGGAGCGAAATCCTGCGGTCGGCACTGCCACGCGGGATGTCCCGCATGCGCCCAGGAAAGAAGAGTTCGAAATCGGCAGGGAACGGGACATGCGTTCCGACGGCCGTGATCCCGAGGGGGAGCCGAAGGTCGACGATCTGGAAAAACCGTCTGTGCCATCGGATAAGCCGGAAAGGCAATAAGCATGGCCACCGATCCGAACGTACCGCCACCCGAACCGGTGCAGCCGATTTTCACGCCGCCCAACCCTGGCCAGGTGCAGCCCACGCCCGAGCCGATGTAGTTGAGCCAACTCGCGTTGGCCAACGTGGCGCCGGGAGGCAAGTTCAAGGTGCTCCTGATTTAATAGCTGCTTGCGCCCGTCAGAAAAGGGCTAGAGGTCTGTTTGGCTTGTATTTTTAGCGAGACTGCCAGGCTAGACCACTGCATCAAACACCGCCAGCGGCCGTTCACCCGCCAAGGCCAGCAGCAGGTTACTCGTGGCCATTACCGCCATCGCTTGGCACCGTCACTGTCCTTTGCCGCCAGCGGGTCTTCTTAGTGCCGTCGTCGTTCCTCCATGAGTTTTGCCCCGGTTCTGGGGGGCGCCGTCTGCCGTCTGAAGAGGTAGATCCATGGGAGCCGACGCCAGGGTGATTCAGTGTCAACAGGAGGGCGATTTGTTTGTAGGACAACGTGCCGTCGCAGCCCGTCACGCAGTGACGACAGAGCTGTCCTACAGCAAGTTAGATGGCGTCTGACAGCTGGCCTCCGCTGTCCTGCCTAAAGTCATTTTTGTGTTTGGCATCCTGCCAGTCACATAGTGCCCCCCGGCACGGTTGTTGATAAGCCCACCCACGAAATGAGGTATCCCATGAGCAAAGCACCTGCCAAAAAGAATGACGCTGTTGACCTGCTCGATGCAGATCACGTTGCCGTCAAGAAACTGTTTGCCGAATTCAAGAAGCTCTGTGAAGCAGACGCGCCCGGTGAAGAAAAGAAAGCCGTAGCCGACAAAATTTGCATGGAATTGACGGTTCACGCCGAGCTCGAAGAGCAGATTTTTTACCCCGCCGCACGTGATGCCATTGATGACGACGACTTGCTTAACGAGGCCGAGGTGGAGCACGCGAGTGCCAAAGACCTGATTGCGCAGATCCTGGAGATGAGTCCCGAGGAAGAGCTTTTTGACGCCAAGGTGATCGTGCTGGGCGAGTACATCGATCACCACGTCGAGGAAGAGCGCAATGAAATGTTCGTCAAGGCGCGCAAGAGTGAGATGGACCTGAAAGCCATGGTCGAAGACCTCAAGACCCTCAAGGAAGAGTTGATGGCCCGCTACGAGGCATCGGCTTGATGCCATGCGCCAGACCCGCCGGCTGCGTTGCAGCCGTGCGG
>JBKJZS010000350.1:0-6362 GCA_046714915.1 Polaromonas sp.
CAATCAGGCCGCCCTCGCCGTTGTTGTCTGCACGCAGCACCAGTGCCACATACTTGATCGAGACGATGACGGTCAGCGTCCAGAAAAAGATGGACATGATGCCGTAAATATTGTCGGGGGTGAGAGCGACATGCCCTGCGGCAAACACTTCCTTGACGGCATACAGGACGCTGGTTCCGATGTCGCCGTAGACGACACCGATGGCGCCTAGGGTCAACGCCGCAAGTGATGATTTTTTACTTGACACAGAAAATTCCCGTTTGGGCTGTAGGTCAGGGGTTTGGCCCCAGCGGCGGGAAGGGTTACTTGAAGGAACGCTATTTTGCACTGACCTGCCTGATACAAGTCGATAGAAACGCTTAAAAGCGAGAAATTGGCATTGTGTGGCAGTGCAACAACTTGTAACGCCTGCGTGCGCGCCGGTCTTTCAAAATTGCAACATGGGATCGCTACCTGGCTCCGCAGGATTACGGGCTGGAAGCCAAACGCATAAAACTCTCTGCCGGCGCTTCTTTTATCAGTCGTAGACCTCGGCGTTCGGATCCGTGGCTTCCAGCTCGTAGCTGGCGGCCAGCATCGCCAGGCGGCCGATCACGCCATACATATAGAAGCGGTTGGGGCCACTGGAGCCAGGTTTTTCTCCCGGTTGCGGCAGGCGGCCGCTTTCGGCAAAGGCCAGCGGCACAAAACTCGAACCCGGCGCGTTGAGGTTTTCGTCGATGCCGCGGTCGGCATGCACGCGGTAAAAGCCGCCGACCACATACCGGTCTACCATGTAGACGACCGGCTCGGCCACGGCGTCGTTGATGCGTTCGTGGGTCTGCACGCCTTCCTGGATGATGATTTCGGACAGCGCCTGGCCGTCCTTGGTCGCGCTCATCTTGTTTTTGGTCTTGCGGTTGAGCTCGTCCAGGTCTTTCACATCGCGCACGGTCATGATGCCCATGCCGTAGGTGCCGTTGTCAGGCTTGAGCACGACAAACGGTTTTTCGTTGATGCCGTATTCCTTGTATTTGCGCCTGATCTTGGTCAGCAGCGCATCGACATTGCTGGTCAGGCAGTCCATGCCAGCACCGTCGGCCAGGTTGACTTCACCACACTTGGCAAACATCGGGTTGATCAGCCAGGGATCGACGCCCAGCAGCTTGCCGAAGCGCTTGGACACTTCTTCGTAGGCCCGGAAGTGGCGCGACTTGCGCCGCACCGACCAGCCCGCATGCAGCGGCGGCAGCAGGTGCTGCTCGTTGAGGTCTTCCAGCATGCCGGGGATACCGGCCGACAGGTCGTTGTTCAGCAGGATGGTGCAGGGGTCGAAGTTTTTCAGACCCAGGCGCCGGTCGGTGCGAATCAGCGGCTCGAGCGTGATCTGCTCGCCGGTCGGCAGGGTCAGCGTCGTCGGTTCCTTGATCTCCGGGCTGAGCGAGCCGAAACGCACGTTGAGCCCGGCCTGGTGAAAGATGCGCTTGAGCTGCAGCACATTGGCCAGATAAAAGGTGTTGCGCGTGTGGTTTTCGGGCACCACCAGCAGGTTGCGCGCTTCCGGGCAGATTTTTTCAATCGCCGCCATCGCCGCCTGCACGGCCAGCGGCAGCATCTCGGGTGTCAGGTTGTTCCAGCCGCCGGGGTAGAGGTTGGTGTCCACCGGTGCCAGCTTGAAGCCGGCATTGCGGACATCGACCGAGCTGTAAAACGGCGGTGTGTGCTCCATCCATTCCAGACGGAACCAGCGCTCTATCGCCGGAGTCGTGTCCAGAATGCGTTGCTCAAGCTCGTTGGTGGGGCCGTTCAGGGCAGTAATGAGGTGCGGAACCATGCGGCCACTTTCACAAAGGGAGATAAAAGAGAAATTATGTTGTCGGGTTCGGTTATAGCTGACCGAATTCTAGGGATATTGGGATGTGCCGGTCGGTTACAAGATGAAAAAGACATCGACTCCAAGGCTGCGGCACGAGCCTTCGTCCGCCCTTGAGAGCCGGCCGCCGCGACCTGGGCAGGCCACCTGGCGCGATTGATCAGCTGCTTCAGGTCCGGACTTCGCCGTTGCCCAGCACCACGTACTTGAGCGAGGTCAGCCCTTCGATGCCGACCGGCCCGCGGGCATGGAACTTGTCAGTGCTGATACCGATTTCAGCACCCAGCCCGAATTCAAAACCATCCGCGAAGCGGGTGCTTGCATTCACCATGACGCTGGCTGAATCGACCTCGCGCAAAAAACGCTCGGCGTGCATGTGGTCACGCGTGAGGATGGCATCGGTGTGGTGGCTGGAATACTGGTTGATGTGCGCAATCGCTTCGTCAATGCCGTCGACGACCCGGATGCTGATAATGGGGGCCAGATACTCCTCGTACCAGTCCTGTTCAGTGGCAGCCTGGATGCTCGCGCCCGACACGCCCGCGAGGATGGCCTGCGCTTCGGCGTCGCAACGCATTTCAACGCCTTTGGCGGCGTAAATGGCGCCAATTTTCGGCAGAAAGTCCGCAGCGACTGAGCGCGCCACCAGCAGGCCTTCGCTGGCATTGCAGGGGCTGTATTTCTGGGTTTTGGCGTTGTCGGCCACCGTCACGGCCATCGCGATGTCGCAGGGGTCGTCCACATAAACATGGCAGTTGCCGTCCAGATGCTTGATGACCGGCACCTTCGCGTCACGGCTGACGCGCTCGATCAGGCCTTTGCCACCGCGCGGAATAATCACGTCCACATACTGCGGCATGGTGATCAGGAGACCGACGGCTTCGCGGTCGGTAGTTGGCACCAACTGCACCGCCTCCAGAGGCAAACCGGCTTGTGCCAGCGCCTCTTGCACCAGCTGGGCCAACGCCTTGTTGGACTCAATGGCCTCGGAGCCGCCGCGCAAAATGCAGGCGTTGCCGCTTTTGATCGCCAGTGACGCGGCTTCAATCGTCACATTGGGCCGGCTCTCGTAAATCATGCCGAACACGCCGAGGGGCACCCGCATCTGGCCGACACGGATGCCGCTGGGTTGCTGTTTCATGCCGATGATCTCGCCAATCACGTCCGGCATCGCGGCCAGTTGCTCGCAGCCCAGGGCCACGGTCTCAATGATCCCGGGGCTCAGGGCCAAGCGATCAACCAGTGGCGCGGCCAGGCCGGCCGCTTCGGCGCGCTGGATATCGATCGCATTCGCCGCCTGCAACGGCGCGATCTGGTTGCGCAGCAGCGCCGCCAGATCCAGCAATGCTCTGTTTTTAATAGCTGTCGACGCACGCGCCATAAGGGCTGATGCCACTTTTGCCTTGGAGCCCATGGCCTGCATCAGGTCCGGCAGTTCGCTGCGGGCAGCCAGGGCGTTGGGAGAGTCGGGCGCGTTCATGGCTCTATTTTGCCCGTAATTAGAGCCCCCACGTTCGCTCACTGCGTGTAGCTCTCTGCCCCCCGAGGGGGCTGGCCTTGCTTGGGGCGGCCCGGCGCGGCGGCCGGCGCCCCCACGTTCGCTCACTGCGTGTAGCTCTCTGCCCCCGAGGGGGCTGGCCTTGCTTGGGGCGGCCCGGCGCGGCGGCCGGCGCCCCCACCTTCGATCACTGCGTGTAGCTCTCTGCCCCCCGAGGGGGCTGGCCTTGCTTGGGACGGCCCGGCGCGGCGGCCGGCGCCCCCACCTTCGCTCACTGCGTGTAGCTCTCTGCCCCCCGAGGGGGCTGGCCTTGCTTGGGGCGGCCCGGCGCAGGGAACTGCGACCCCATGCCTCCCTGCGTGTACTGCGCTGCCCCCCGAGGGGGCGGTGCTTGCTTGGGACGGCCCGGCGCGGCGCATTGCTCACACACCATACCGGCCAGGCGCTGCAGCGCCTGCCAGCCGTCGCTCGGCCAGTCGGGCTGCTTCAGGCCTTTGACAATGCCATCGACCTTGTGCGCGGCGTGCAGCAAGTTGGCCAGCGTTGTATCGCCCATCTGCGGCAGCACGCGTTCAAACAGTTTTTCCTTGAGGCCCCAGACGCGGTTTTCGCGCAGTGCCAGCGGCATGGGCCGGCCTGCGCTGAGGGCGTCCTTGACCCGCTTCATGCTACGAATGTCTTCGGCCAACGCCCAATGCACCAGCACCTCGGACTCGCCTTCGGCCTGCAGGCCATCGAGCATGCGCTGCACGCGCAGCGCATGCCCACCCAGCACCGCTTCGGACAGCTTGAACACGTCGTAACGCGCGACATTGAGCACCGCGTTTTCGACCTGGTCGAAACCGAGCACGGCCGATGCATCGTCGGCGCCGGTCGGATAGAGCAGGCCCAGCTTCTGGATTTCCTGGTGCGCGGCCAGCAGGTTGCCCTCGACCCGGTCGGCAAAAAACTGCAGGGTGCGCTGCCCTTCTTCGCCGGCGGCCACGCGCTGGCCCTGCTGCTGCAGGCGCTGCGCGATCCACTGCGGCAGGCTGCGGCGGTCGATAGCGTCGAACTTGACGGTGGTGCCAAAACTCTCGAGCGCGCCAAACCAGGCGCCTTTGGTCGTCATGCTGTCGAGCCGGGGCAGCAGCACCAGGGTCAGGGTGCTGTCGTCGCCCTGGGCGCGTTCGGCGATCTGCTGCAGCGCGACCGAACCGTCCTTGCCGGGCTTGCCGCTGGGAATGCGGATCTCCACGATCAGCTTGTCGGCGAACAGGCTCAGCGAACCGCAGCTGGCCAGCACCTCGCTCCAGTCGAAATGCGCGCCCGAAGCTGTGTGCACCGTGCGCTCGGTGTAGCCCTGTTCGCGCGCCGCAGTGCGCAGCGCATCGGCAAATTCCTGCACCAGCAAGGGCTCGTCGCCGTGCAGGGTGTACAGCGATTTCAGGCCCCGCTGCAGGTGTTGCTGGAGTTGGGACGGCGCGAGCTGCATGCCCGAAGTTTACGCGGCCTGGGCCCAGCCCAGCCCGGTCTTGCTGGCCCGGCCCTGATACAGGTTGTTAAGTTTGAGCGTCAAGCAATAAGCCGCCCCGCCAGAACGGTTGAACGAGCCCAGCGGCACCGCATGCACGCGGTAACCCAGGGCCGTCAGTGCCTGCCGCGTCGGCGCGCTGCAGTGACACATCACCACATCGCGGCCGACAGACACCGAATTGACACCCAGATGCAGCGCGTCGTCGCTGGACGCTTCAATCAGGCGGTCGCCCAACACCGCCCGGATCTGTGCGCAACCTTCTTCGGTGAAGGCCGGCGGGTAGTACAGCACCTCGCCACCCGAGAGCAGGCAAAAGCAGGTGTCGAGGTGGTAGAAGCGCGGATCGGTCAATTCCAGCGAGAGCGTGGGAATGCCGAACACCTGCTCGACGGTGTGGCGCGCCTGCAGGCAGGAACGCTGGCCGAAGCCCATCCACATGATGCCGCTACCCGCATCAAAAATGGCGTCGCCCGCACCTTCAAAGAACACATCGGGCGGCGTCTGGTGCAGCGAATCGACCTCGCCGCGCAGACGCAGGTCTTCAAACAGGCGCCGGCCGTGGGCTTCTTCCCCGGCCCGCTCGGGCTTGAGGTAACGCGCCAGCAGCACCTTGCCGTCCAGTACCACGGCGCAGTTGGCGGTAAACACCAGGTCGGGCAAGCCGCGCACCGCCGGCTTGACCAGCACGCGCGCGCCCAGCGCCTCGTACCGGGCCTTGAGGGCGGCCCAACCGCTACGCGCATCCTGGGCCAGCCGCTTTGCATCAAGCGACCACTGGGCCGGGTCCATCCAGGGGTTGATGGCGTAGCTCACCTCGAAAAAATCGGGCGGGCTCATCAGCAGCTGCGACGCCGGGGCAGGGTCCGGCATCGCCGCAACTTGCGGAGTGGTTTGAATCACTTGAATTGCTCCTGAATTGATAGCTAAATGCCCTTTTAATTCGCAAGCTACAGCCGAGAGGGCCTCAACCGCCTGATCAATCTGGGCCCGGCTGACGGTCAGCGGCGGCGCAAACCGGATCACGGTTTCGTGCGTTTCCTTGGACAGCACACCGCGCGCTGCCAGCCGCTCGACCACCTCGCGCGCACTGGCAAATTTGGCATAGGCCGGGTCCATGTCCACACCCACCCACAGGCCTCGGCCGCGTACGGCACGTATCAGCGGTGCCGCCAATACCTGCACGGCGCTCAGTCGCTGCAGCAGATGCCGGCCCAGCGCCGCGCTGCGGGCCACCAGATGTTCATCCTCCATCACACGCAGCGCCTCCAGCCCGACGGCGGCGGCCAGCGCATTGCCGCCAAAGGTGGAGCCATGGCTGCCGGGCGTGAAAACGTCCATCACCGCCCTGTCCGCCAGGAAGGCGCTGACCGACAGCAAGCCGCCGCCCAGGGCCTTGCCCAGAATCAGTCCATCAGGCCGGATGCCCTCGTGCTCGAATGCAAACCAGCGGCCGGTGCGGCCCAGGCCGGACTGCACCTCGTCCAGGATCAGCAACA
>JBKJZS010000351.1:0-6038 GCA_046714915.1 Polaromonas sp.
CGGTGATGAGTTGCTGAAGAAGCGCCAGCATGGAGTGATCCCGGGTCAGTGCTGGACTCAAGCCAGCGTGACGTCACGCCCGGTGAGCTTTTTGACCAGTCCCTGTGCCAGCCGGTTGACGGTGCCGTAGACAGACAGCTGGGGATTGACGCCAATACGGGTAGGAAAAATGGACCCATCATGAAAAATGGACAAATTTTCAAGCTGCCAGTGCACCCCATCGGGTCGGGTCACCCCGAGCTTTTCCTGGCCACCCAAACCGCAGCCGCCCATCACATGGGCGCTCACGACCTTGGTGAGCAGCGGTTTCATGGCTAGGGCGTTCACGGCATCGCGGGCCTGGACCCAGGTCGTAGCTGGGGATAGGCTTCCGACTCCTTCTGATTGAAGTCAGTACTGCTTTTGAGTGGCCCTTCTTCAATCATCACCACCCGCAAGCCCGCGTTGGCAAGCAGTTCGGCGGTGATGCCGGCACCGGCCCCGCGGCAGACGATGGCGACATCACAGACAATTTTTTCCGGCGCCAGACCCAAGGCTCCGCCGAAAATTTTCCAGCCGCGCTTTAGGCCGTCGCGGATCGGGTCCTGAAATTGACTCATCGGTTTTGAAAACTTTCAGATCCGGAGCGGGCCCGGGTAGCCGAGTTGCGACCAGGTCGAGGCTTCCGAGAAATAGGCGGCGGTACTAATGTCGTACAGTGCCGCATAAGCCTGCTGGCGCAGTGCCAGGCGCGACAGCCGCATGCCTTGCAGGGCTTGCTGAATATGAGCCACACTGGCCAGCGGCCACGCGTCGGTCAACCCCGCCAATGTGCGCCGCCCCAGGGTGCTGGCCAACAACGAGAGCAACTGCGAAAGTTCTTCTTGCGCGTGGGGCGGCAAGGACAGCGTCAATCCATCGATCCGATCGAGCAAACCATTCAAGGCGGTATTCCTGGCAATAGCATCGCCGGGCAGACTGCCATCGAGCACAGCACGGCCCACCGCCCTGAACACTTCGCGGCCGGGCAGGCCAAGTCTTCCGTTTTGCAAGCCCGCCTGCATCAAAGCCGAAGCGCCCCCGGCAGCGGCCAGCGCCACGGCCGAAGCAACACCGAGCTTGAATAAGGTTCTCCTTTGCATCGGTCAAGTTTCTCACGCACTACGCCTATTTCAATAGAGCGCCGCATCTAGGAGCCTGTCAGGCGGCAGCAGCGCTGGTGGCAAACTGGCGGCAGCGGTCCATTTTTTCAACCTCTTTTTGTGTCACAACTCGGTTATCGGCCTGTAAATCCGGCAACCCATCGGTCCCTCGCTGGGGCCATTCTTTGCCACCGACCTCCCAAGTCCAACGGGCGTCTCTATAAACTCAGCGTTTATATGGACTCCGCTGCCCGCCGAATTCGCCAAGCCCTAGAGTCAGTGTCGCTGCTGCGGCACAGCCGCGCCGCCGACCCGCAGCTCGATACAGCCAGTCTTGCAGTCAGGCGCTTTCAGGCGCAACGGTTCAGGGCAACTTATGCCGATCTTCTGCACAGCCAGCGCTATCAGCGCGCAACTCATTTTTTCCTGAACGAGCTGTATGGCGACAAAGACTATGCGCAGCGCGATCAGCAATTTGCACGCATCGCCAACACCATCGGCCGCCTTTTCCCGGCAGCGGTGGTGGAGACGGCAGCGGCTCTGGCTGAGGTGCATGCGCTGACGGAACAGCTCGATGCCTTGATGGCCCAACATTGGCTGGACACCCCGACGCCCAGCCTGCCTGCGCGCTACATTCAGAGCTGGCGCAAGGTGGCCGACCGGCCAGCGCGCCAGCAACAACTTCAGGGCGTACTGGAGTTGGGCCGGGACCTCGATCGTTTGACCCGCATACGCGGTCTGCGCAGCCTGCTGAAGATGATGCGGGTTCCGGCTGCTGCGGCCGGACTGAGCTCCCTGCAAAATTTTCTTGAGGCAGGCTTTGACGCTTTCGCGGAGATGAAGGGCAGCGCAGAGTTTTTGGGTTTGATTGAAAACCGAGAATCCGTGTGGATGGCATCATTGTTTGATGATGAAGCTGTCGCCTGCGAGACCCAATTGCATCAACTTCTCGCTTGCGCCCAGCCGCATTAGGACAAGCCCCATACGCATCCAGCCGCCAGGCTTTCACAATGGCGCACAAGGAGTTTTCCCATGGACAAGTTTTGGCTCAACAGTTATCCCGAAGGTGTTCCGCACACGATTGACCCTGAGCAGTTCCGCTCACTGAACCAGCTCCTGGACGATTCGTTCAAGAAAAATGCTTCCCGCCCATTTTCAGTCTGCATGGATCGCTGGATGTCTTACGGGGAACTCGATGAGCTGTCGTCCGCGCTTGCTGCCTGGCTGCAACAGCTGGGCCTGGAGCCCGGTGCACGGGTGGCGATCATGCTGCCCAATATTCCTCAGTTTGCTGTCACCATGGCTGGTATCTTGCGCGCCGGCTACACCTGTGTGAACGTGAATCCGCTCTATACCCCGCGCGAACTCCAACACCAGCTCAAGGACTCCGGTGCCACAACCATTGTGATCCTGGAGAACTTTGCCAAGACACTGGAAGAAGTCATCGACAAGACCCCGGTCAAAAATGTGTTGATCGCATCGATGGGCGATTTACTGGGCTTCTGGTATGGCCGCTGGATCACTTTCGCTGTCCGGCACCTGGCCAAAATGGTGCCCGCGTACAAACTACCGCTCAGCAATGCGCGCACCGTCACGCCGTTTAGTCGCGCAATTGCCGAGGGGCGTGCAATGGCACTCACTCCCGCGTCAAGCAATCTGGATTCGATCGCCTTTTTGCAATACACCGGCGGCACTACCGGCCTCTCCAAAGGTGCCGTACTGACACATCGCAATATCGTGGCGGCCATCTTGCAAGCCGAAGCCTGGTTCACCCCGGCGCTGCGCCGCATCGGCGATGTCAGCAAAACCAACGGCATCGCCGCATTGCCGCTCTATCACATCTTCGCATTGACACTGTGCCTGCTGGCGATCCGCTGGGGTTCGTACCTGACGCTGATCCCCAATCCGCGGGATTTTGGCAAGTTCATCGAAGTGCTGAAAAAGCGTCCCTTTCACATGCTCCCGGCGGTCAATACGCTATTCAACGCCTTGCTGCAGCATCCGCAAATCAGATCGGTGGATTTCTCCAGCCTGTGTGTGTCGCAGGCGGGTGGCATGGCAGCCTCCGAAGGCACTGCCAAACAATGGCTGAAAGTAACCGGCAGTCCGATGATTGAGGGCTGGGGCATGAGTGAGACCTGCGCCATCGGCACGAATAATCCGGTGACAAATACCGGCTTCTCCGGAACGATCGGCCTTCCTTTGCCGGGCATAGAGATCACGATCAAGGACGATGAAGGCCGATCGCTGCCCGTCGGCGAGTCCGGCGAGATTTGCATCAAAGGCCCGCAGGTCATGACCGGCTATTACCAACAGCCTGCCGAAAACGAAAAAGCATTCACGCAGGACGGTTTCATGCGTACCGGAGACATCGGTATTATGGATATGCAGGGCTATACAAAAATAGTCGACCGGAAAAAAGACATGATCATTGTTTCCGGTTTCAACGTATTTCCCAGCGAGCTTGAAAACGTGATCTCCCTGTGCGCAGGCGTTGTTGAATGCGCGGCCATCGGCATTGCGGATGAGAAGCAAGGTGAAGCAATCAAGGTCTTTATTGTCAAAAACGATCCGACGCTCACGGAAGAAGATGTCGGCGAGTATTGCAAACAACACCTGACGGGCTACAAACGCCCTAAATACATTGAATTTCGTGATGACTTGCCTAAATCAAACGTGGGAAAAATCCTCCGGCGCGAATTACGTGCAACGTCCTAAAACATCCCTCGCGCTTTAGCCAATGACTCAAGCCCAGTTACCGCAAGGCGTGCATGTTTTTGAACGTGGCTGGTTGTCGTCCAACAACATCTTGTTTGTCGGGGCGCAGTCCAGCGCGCTTGTGGACAGTGGTTACAGTACGCATGCGGAACAAACCATCGCGTTGGTGGCCGCCATTTTGCAGCGGCGCCCCCTGGATTTTCTGATCAATACGCATCTGCACAGCGACCACTGCGGTGGTAACGCTGCCCTCCAGCGAACCTATCCCACGGTACAAACCCTCGTTCCACCCGGCCAGGCATCATTTGTTTCGTCGTGGGATCCGGTTGCCCTGACTTATGAACCAACCGGGCAGCTCTGTCCCCAGTTTAAGTTCGATGGCGTCCTGGTACCAGGCGAGGTTATCCGGCTGGCGGACGCCGAATGGCAGATTCATGCGGCGCCTGGCCATGATCCCCACTCGCTTATTTTTTTCGAACCTTGCTCCCGCGCCCTGATTTCGGCGGATGCCTTGTGGGAGGTTGGCTTTGGCGTGGTGTTTCCCGAACTTGAGGGTGAAAAAGCGTTTGACGAAGTGGCCGCCACACTCGATTTGATTGAGCAGCTGAAGCCACTCTGGGTCATTCCAGGGCACGGTCCGGTATTCAGCTATCGCGCCACCGTTCTGGCTCATTCGCGAGAACGTCTGAACGCCTTCGTCAACAATCCAAGCCGGCACGCGCATCACGCGGCGAAGGTGCTGCTGAAGTTCAAACTTCTTGAACAGCAGCAACTTTTCTTTGTGGATTTTGTCGGTTGGGCTGCGAACACCAGTTACATCCAGCTCATTCGAGAAAGATTTTTTCCTTCTATTCCCATCGAATCCTGGATCGAACAGTTGACAGATGAGCTTGTCCGGTCCGCAGTCGCGCGCAAAGACGACGCTATGGTCTATAACGCGTGACCCTGGCGCAAATTGGGTTTGCGAATTTGCTTTTTTTGGCAGTTAGCAAGCCATGTCGATCGTATTGCACTGACCCTGAGTAGCCATGCCCGCCTAACACTGAGCCCGGTAGGGTTAGAAAAACACTACACGAGCTTAACTGTGCGTCCGCAATATGGGAGAAATCCCGGAGCTTCGCGCTCCCGCAGCAAGTCGGTGTTACACGCTCTTGGCTTGCGCCAGCAGGGTGTCTGCGTCACTGACTTCAAATTTTCCTGGAGCGTCCACGTTCAGAGCAGCGACCTTGCCGTCTTTGATCAACATCGAATATCGGGTGCTGCGCAAACCCATGCCGCGTGCGCTCAGGTCCAGCGTCAACCCCGTGGCCTTGGCAAAGTCTGCGCTGCCGTCGGCCAGCATGCGAAGCTTGCTGCCGCTCTTCTGGTCACGCGCCCAGGCGCCCATGACGAAGGCGTCGTTGACGCTCACGCACCAGATTTCATCCACGCCGGCGGCTTTGAGTTCGTCAAAGTTCTCGAGATAACCCGGCAAGTGCTTGGCAGAACAGGTCGGCGTGAACGCGCCCGGCAACGCAAACAGTGCAATGGTTTTGCCGGCTACGGCCTTGGCCACCTCAACGGGGTTGGGGCCGATGCTGCAGCCATTGCCCTCGACTTCCATAAATTCCATCAGCGTGGCTGCGGGAACGGTGTCGCCTACTTTGATCATGGGTGCTCCTTCAAAAAATGGGGTGAGATGGATCAAGCCATCATTTTCAACGATCTGCCGAAGACTTTCACAACTCCGGCCAATGTCCCGCAGTTTTCCTTGCGAAGGCTAAGGTCAAAACAAAAAAGGCCCACATTGTGAGCCGTTTTTCGAAGACTTGCCGTCAAGCCTCAAGAAATGAGGACCTTAAACGACAGCGGCCTTTTCCACCAAACGGGTCACAACCCAGTTCTTGGTCTTGGAGATTGGACGGCTTTCTGTAATCTCAATCATGTCCCCGGTTTTGTACTCACCCTTTTCGTCATGGGCGTGGTACTTGCTGGACAAAGACACAATCTTGCCATACAGCTCGTGTTTGACACGCCGCTCCACCAGCACCGTCACCGTTTTGGCGCGCTTGTCGCTGACCACGCGACCAATCAGGGTGCGCTTGAGGGATTTTTTAGCTTCCGTCATTATTTGGCTCCTTGCTTGACGATGGTTTCGGCCAGAATGGTTTTGGCGCGAGCGATGTCACGGCGCGCAGAACGCAGCGTCGCGGTATTGGT
>JBKJZS010000352.1:0-14810 GCA_046714915.1 Polaromonas sp.
GGGCAGCCTATGGAGTGCGGACAACAGGGGCAAGGTCACCGCTGCATTTCTGACGGCCAAAAGTGTGAAATCAAGTTCTGAGTTTGAGCACAAATCACTATCATTTAGATAGCTATTAACTCATATAACACGGGGGCTATCTGCTTAAAACACCAATAACACTACTCCGACGACTGTTGCAACGCCCACCTCTGGGCATAACGCCCATTCGCCACCAGCAGCTCGGCATGCGAGCCCCGCTCGAATGATGCGCCCGGCATCCATCACCAGAACCTCATGCGCATAGACCGCGGTCGAAAGTTGTTCAGCATATTCAGAAAAGCCTGAAGCTGCCCCTGCCTGCTTCAGGCTTTTTCTGGGCTGAAGTAGCCGGCTCAAGCCGGTGCCAGAGCCGTTCGCCGCACCCGCCGCACATTGAAGGCGCTGACAATCAGCACGCCCTGCACCAGCGCCAGCCCCAACAAAACGCCGCGGTACTGGCCGTGGTCCATCATCACGCCAAAGATCAGCGGCGAGATGGCTTGGCCGATGTCCAGGCCCGCATACACCACGCCATAAACTCGGCCGGATGCGTTTTCAGGGGTCGAGCGCTTCACCAGCAAATCACGCGAAGGCGCGGCAATGCCGGATACAAAGCCCATCGCGCCAAACAACACCGGCACCATCCACGCCGCCAGGCTGCCCAAGGCCAGCAACAACGCAATAACCGCCGCTGCGCCAAAACCGATGCCGACAGTGCGCTCGCAGCGCGCCGGATCGACCGCCAGAAACCCGCCCAGCAGCATGCCGCCCGCGCTGCACACCATATAAATCGTCAGGCACATCGCCACCAACGCCAAGGGAACCGCATGCAGTTGGCGCGCGGCTTCCGGCGCAAAGGCCTGCACCACACTGAGCACAATCGCGTACCAAAAGAAGAAGGCAAAACACATCCACACCGCAGGAATCTTGAGAAAGCCCAAGGAGCTGTCGGCAACCGCTGCGCCCCTGCCGGGCGCCGCGACAGGCAAGGTCAGCTTGTCGCGGTTCAGCAGCAGCAGCGCCAGCACGGCAAACACCAGCACACCCGCTGCGCCAAGAGCCACGCGCCATGAATAGGCCAGGGTCAGCGTCACCACCAGCGCCGGTGCCAGCGCCCAGCCCAGGCTACCGGTAATGCCGTGAACGCTGTAGGCGTGTCCCAGGCGCGGCGCGCTCACCTTGCGGTTGATCAAGGTGTAGTTCACCGGGTGAAACACGCCGTTGCCGATACCAGCGATCACGGCAAACCCTGCCAACATCCAGTAACTGGTGCTGACCGAATAGCCAAAAGCCGCAATACCGAGCAGGCTCAAGCCGGCAAATAAAATCGGGCGCGGCCCGAAGCGATCGACCACAAAACCCGACAGGGCTTGTACCGCGCAGGACACAACGAAGAAAATCGTCATCAGGAAGCCCAGCTCCGTATAGCTGACGTTGAACTCTTCCTTGAGCCAGGGAAACAGCGGCGCCAGCAGCAGCTGACTGAAGTGGCTGATCATGTGCGCCAGGCCGACCAGACCAATGACGCCGGCGTCATGACGAATTGAACCGGCGCCGGGCGTCGGCCCTGGGAGGGTGCTTGAACTGTTCATGGCGCTATCGTAGTATCGGGTGCGTCTGCTGAAACGCGACAAAAAGCCATGTTTCAGCGAATTTCGGCCAAACACACCCGCATCACTTGTAAGGCCACTGGCAACCCGGCTGGCAACTTGACTCGAAACTCACCTCACGCTTACCCGCCTCATGATCCGCAACGCCCCACTTCACGTGATGCCGATAGGCGACATTGATCGTTTCACGCCCAGCCGGCAGCGCCCGGTGCGCCTGCGCGCCCGCGCCCTGCCGGCCGATACGCACTTCGAGCCGCACGCGCATGCGTGGGCGCAGCTGGCCTATTGCGCCAGCGGCATCGTGCAGGTCAGCGCGGCGCAAAGCGGCGATGCCGCCGACGAGATCACCTACATCGTGCCGCCGTCGCGGGCGGTGTGGATTGCACCCGGCGCGCGGCATCACATCACCGTACTCGAAGCCGCCGAATTGCGCACGCTCTACATCGATGCGAGCGCCACCCCCGAAGGCTGGCAAGGCTGCCGCGTGTTGGTGGTGTCGCCGCTGCTGCGGGAGTCTATTCATGCACTCGATGCCTCCTCAGGGTCGCCCTTGAGCCAGGCACGCGAGCAGCTACTCAGCAGCCTGGTGCTCGACGAACTCACCCATGCCGACACCCAGGCGCTCGGCGTGCCCCTGCCCCATCCGCAAACCGGTGACAAGCGGCTGCGCGCCCTTTGCGAGGCCGTGCTGCGCGCCCCGTCCGAGCGTGCCACGCTGGCCGCGTGGGCGGCCGACATTGGCGCCAGCGAGCGCACCGTGGCTCGGCTGTTTCGTGACGAACTGGGCCTGAGCTACCAGCAGTGGCGCCAGCAGGCCATCCTGGCCCACGCCCTGCCCTTGCTGGCGCGTGGCCAATCGGTAAGCCTGGTCGCAGCGGCCAGCGGCTACGCCAGCGACAGCGCGTTTTCAGCGATGTTCAAGGCTGCGATGGGGCAGTCACCCAGCCATTTTCAGAAAAAAATGGCCTCTATTGCTCCGGCCCGATGAAGTCTTCATTTCCGTTCGGGCTGAGCTTGTCGAAGCCAGCGCAGCCCTTCGACCCCTTCGACGGTGCTCAGGACAGGCGGATCAGGGCGAACGGTTCATACTTCACAAGGCCGGATCAATAGCTGAACTAGCTGAGTGCCGCCGTGCCCGCCCAAGGCGCGAGCGCCCCCGGGGGAGCAGCGACCTCGCGCTGCGGCAAGCGTGGGAACCAGTTTCACCGCCCGACCGCCCCAATTGAAGCGCCCCCTCGGGGCGGCGCATCACGCGAATCGAAAATCGGAGAGACCCCCATCATTGCCTCAGGCCGGGCTGGACCTCAGCCCATAGGCTTTGCCGTCCACGAACAAGTATTCAGCGCGCAGCACGGCCTCACCCTTCTCGCCTGCAAAGGTAAATCCCAAGACAGAAACCGAGGCACCCGGCTTGATCTCGGCCACCTTCCAGGCCTGCAAGCGCGTGAGGGGCGCCAATTCGATTTCCCAACGCTTGTCCTTGCGATTGGGCACGACCGCTTTGGCCAACAGCGCTTTGCCATCGACCGGCGCGGTCTGTGCCGGCAAGGCGCGTTGCCCCAG
This sequence comes from Polaromonas sp., assembly GCA_046714915.1. Classification (GTDB taxonomy): domain Bacteria; phylum Pseudomonadota; class Gammaproteobacteria; order Burkholderiales; family Burkholderiaceae_C; genus Polaromonas. Next base: position 3,195 of record JBKJZS010000352.1, read on the forward strand.
GTCGGCCGGCAATCTGAGCCCTTCAGGCACATCAATCTCGAGCTCGACATGCGGGTTTTGCCACACTACTTTAGCGACCTTGCCTTCCAGATAAATGGGCCGGTCCTGGTCAAACCCGCTCCAGCCATGGTGGGCGTGCACGAAGGGTGCCAGTCCGCTGGCCGTCACTGCGAACGAGGCTTTGATCACATCACGTCGTTTCATCGTCAACTCCTTGGGGGTTTCGTCGTGTTCAGAGATACGCAATCCAGCGCCCGCAAGCCACCACAGTCAGCCAGATCAGGCTAGAAATCACCATTTGCCAGCGAGCCCAGGCGTCCAGCTTCGCAAGCGACCCGCGCCCGTGGAACCACGCTGCATTACACCCCGCTGCCAATAACAGCAGCATCTTCAGGGTGAAGGCCCGGTTGTTTAGCAATTCTGCCGGCTGGGATGCAAACATCAGCAGGCCGGACGTAGCGGCCAGCGCAAAGCCGGAGGCTGCAATACCCAGACTCAGGCGCGCCAGGTCTTTTACCGGCAGGCCCGACCCCAGCCCGAGCACCCGCAGTTCCAGCAAGACAAGGTTACCGAGCAGCAAGGCGATGCCGCTTATGTGTACAACCTCCAGTGCCGGGTAGGCCCACACGTGGGATTTAAGGGCGGCGAACATGATCATGCCGGTGCCGTATCCAAAAGATCTTCCGACCCCTGAAGCCTGGCCCGAGGCGAAGCCGCAGGGATGACGTGTGCGCCATGCTTCAGTCCATCAAGCGGAGCATCAGGTCGACCCGCGCTTTTACGGGGCTGAGACCCTTAGAGTCCGGAATGGAGTCGTCCGGTTTGGGTAACACTCGGCCATTGAGGCATCGAGTCGCGCGCACGACCTTGACTCCTGCTGCCTGGGCTTTAAGCAAACTAGCTTCCAGCGCCTGATGCAGAGTGCCGTTGCCTGTTGCAGCGACGACCAGACCCTGAACACCCTGCGCGAGCAGAGCCTCAACCACAGCGCCGCTGGCGCCGGCATGGTTCATGACAATTTCAACGCGCGGCCAGTCAACCCGAGCGGTTAAGGTTGCTATGTTTTTGATAGCTAATTGCTCCCGTTCCGTCGGGGCAGAAGGCCAATTTCGTAATAATCTGACTGCTCCCTCTTCCACATAGCCTACCGGTCCGGCATCGCCCGAGCTGAAGGCGTTCAGTTGGTAGGTGTGCACCTTCTGCACATCCAGTGCGCTGTGAATGACGCCGGCGCAGACAGCCACCACACCTTTTGCCCCCGCCTGGCGCGCCACGGTGACCGCATCAAGCACATTCTGAGGGCCGTCGGGCGCCAGCGCTGTCGCCGGGCGCATGGCACAGGTAAGCACCACCGGCTTGGCCGGATTGCATGCCACCTGCAAAAAATAAGCTGTTTCCTCCAGGGTATCGGTGCCGTGTGTAATGACGATACCGTGGACATCAGTCTGCGCCAGGAAGTGGTTGACGCGCGCGGCAAGTTGTGCCCAGACCGCAAAGCTCATGTCCTTGCTGTCTATTTGCGCGACTTGTTCGGTCAGCACAGGACCGGCGGCGGCCACCCCGGGAATCGCCGTCACCAATTGATCGATGCCGACTTGTGCCGCTGCGTAGCCAATGTTGTCGAAGGTGCTGGCCGCACGGCCGGCGATTGTGCCGCCAGTGCCCAGAATTACAATTTTTTGACGGTTCATAAACGATGGACTTGCATACTTTTAAAAACTGGATAAAAATACAGTAACTGGATATTAAAACAGTTTTCAGCGATTGTTAGCGTTTGATTACCTGTTTACCCCAAGGAGCCCCAGCCATGAGCAGTCTCAACGTTTTCTCAGAAATGCCCAAACTCACTGCACGCCAGCAGCAAATTCTGGAGCTGATCCAAAGCGCCATCGCCCGCACCGGCGCGCCGCCCACCCGCGCTGAAATCGCCAACGAACTGGGCTTCAAGTCAGCCAATGCCGCCGAAGAGCACCTGCAGGCACTGGCCCGCAAAGGCGTGATCGAGCTGATCAGCGGTACGTCGCGCGGCATACGTCTGCGCAGTGAGACCTTGCGCTCCATCCACGAATCCCGCATCAAACAGTTCTCCCTGCCCTTGCAAAGCCTGGCCCAACTCGCCCTGCCGCTGGTCGGGCGGGTCGCTGCTGGTAGCCCTATTCTCGCGCAGGAGCATGTTGACCACACCTACTATTTCGAGAGCAGCCTGTTTCAACGCAAGCCCGACTACCTGCTCAAAGTGCGCGGCATGAGTATGCGCGATGCCGGCATCATGGATGGCGACCTGCTTGCGGTGCAGCAGACCAAAGAGGCCAAAAACGGCCAGATTGTGGTCGCCCGCCTGGGTGATGAGGTCACCGTCAAACGTTTTCGTCGCAACAAGCACCTGATTGAATTGCTGCCGGAAAACCCCGATTTCAAAACCATTGTGGTTCACCCTGGCGAGCCCTTTGAGCTGGAAGGACTGGCCGTTGGCCTGATTCGGAACACGATGCTGATGTAGCCAACCATCGGCGTTATGCCGGACGGGCCAAATCACATGGACCGTCCACCCCATTTCCGCGCAACAGGTGGCGGGCGTTTGGTCAAGCAGATTGACCAACACCCTGGTGCATCGGATCGTTCAGTTGTTCTTGCAATCCTGCCTGTGTCAACCTCTAACTCTAGGAGTTCTCATGGGAATCGCCATTTTTTCACGTTCACCGGTGCTGACTGTTTTGCTGGCGCCGCTGCAAGCGCTGGTCGCTTTGTTTGGGCCTGCGCAGCCCGCCTCGTCATCGTCCTGCTTGGTATCTGCTCCTCCGCCAGGGCGCTCAACGCCAGACGAGGAACAATTTGTCATCAAAACTATAGCTACTGGTGCTCGTTATACAACGGCTTCAAGCCAAAAGCTTTGTCAGACTGTGGCAAAAGCCGGATCTCCGCGCCGCCTGAAAATTGTGCGTGAGTTTGAGGCCGGCATGGGGCCTTCCTGCGCCGGCCGCATGGTCATTTCGGGCCGCATGGCCGATGTCTGCGCCGAGCTGGACCGCATGACTCAAAGGGAAGCAGCCGCGCAAACCGCCTGATCACTAGCTGCCATCGCAGCAGCCCCTGACCGCGGTGGTGGGCAATTCGTGCCCTTAGGTCCAATCCGTTTCTCTCAGCGGCTAGTTGCGTCTGTGCAGCCCTCGCCGCCTCTGGGCGGGAAAACTTGCAGGCACAATATCAGCATGAATATTGTGATCCTTGACGACTACCAGGATGCGGTGCGCAAGCTCGCCTGCGCTGCCAAACTCGATGCCTATCAAGCCAAGGTTTACACCAACACCGTCAAGGGCATAGGCCAGCTGTCGGTACGCCTCAAGGATGCTGACGTGGTCGTGCTGATCCGGGAGCGAACCCATCTGCAACGCCAGCTGATTGAGAAGCTTCCGAAGCTAAAGATGATTGCGCAAACCGGGCGCGTGGGCCGCCATGTGGATGTCGGTGCCTGTACCGAGCGCGGCATCGTTGTCGCCGAAGGCGTGGGTTCGCCAACGGCGCCGGCTGAGCTCACCTGGGCCCTGATCATGACCGCCATCCGCCGCATTCCGCACTATGTGTCGCACCTCAAGCATGGCGCCTGGCAGCAGGCCGGTTTGAAAAACGCCTCCATGCCACCCAACTTTGGAGTTGGTTCGGTGCTCAAAGGCAAAACCCTGGGGATCTGGAGCTACGGCAAAATTGGTCAGATTGTGGCTGGTTATGGCCGGGCTTTTGGCATGCGGGTCCTGGTATGGGGCAGCCAAGCGTCCCGGGCGCGGGCCCAGGCCGATGGTTTTGAAGTGGCTTCGTCGAAAACTGAATTTTTTCAGGACAGCGATGTGTTGACCTTGCACCTGCGCCTGCAGGACGACACGCGCGGCGTGGTCACCATTGACGACCTGTCGCGCATGAAGACCTCGTCGGTACTGATTAACACCTCGCGAGCCGAACTGATCGAAACCGACGCACTGATCGCGGGACTGAACCGCGGACGCCCCGGAATGGCTGCAGTCGATGTGTTCGAATCCGAGCCGATTTTACAGGGGCACGCGCTGCTGCGCCTGGAAAACTGTATTTGCACGCCGCACATCGGTTATGTGGAGCAGGAAAGCTACGAGATGTATTTCGGCTCCGCCTTTGACAACGTGGTCAACTTTATCAAGGGTACGCCCACCAACATCGTCAACCCTGGCGCGCTGCAGGTGCGGCGCTGAGTCGGTACGGTCCGTCACCCATTGCCATGCGCGGCGCAAGCCGAGTGACGCCTGAATGGTTGCGTTATTGCAGGGTTTTGCAGCGCCGCCCTCTGCGCCTGTTAGCGAGCAACACTGAGGCCGCGTTTTAAGCGACTGTAAAAATATGTTCACTGGGCGAATTTTGGCATAGTGGGCATAGGAAAAAATGAACAGACTCAGCCTGCGTCGAAAGCATGGCAGAGAGACATGACCCACATGCACCGCCCCGGAACACACCTCAAACCAGTTTAACCCCGGGTACTGCTGTCCGCAACATTCAACCCGTGCGAAAACACAGGGAGAACAAGGCAGGGCGCCGCTTTCAGGGCTGCGTGATAATACTTTCCCATGAAACCACGCTATAAAACTGTTGGCATTGTTGGCACCGGGGCCATGGGCCGGGGCATCGCCCAAATAGCCGCGCAGGCGGGCAGCCTGGTGAGGCTGTTTGACTCACAGACGGAAGCCGCGAGCACCGCGCTTGATATGTTGGGGGCACAGTGGGACAAGTTGGTCGACAAAGGCCGGCTGGACAGCCTCCTGGCCGCCGGCTACAAGGCTCGCCTGTTGCCTGCGGCCACACTGGGGGACTTGGCAGACTGCGATCTGGTGGTTGAAGCCATAGTGGAACTTTTAGAGGTAAAAAAATCACTGTTTTCGTCGTTGGAGAGTGTTGTTTCGCAGCAAACTGTGTTGGCAAGCAACACCTCTTCGCTGTCCATTACTGCTATTGCCGCCGGGTTGAAGCACCCTGCGCGCTTCGCCGGTTATCACTTCTTCAACCCCGTCCCGGTGATGAAAGTGGTTGAAGTGATTGCCGGGCTGAAGACCGATGCAGCGACCTGCAGCGGCTTGACCGAGTACGCGCGGCAAATGGGGCACACGCCAGTGCAGGCCCAGGACACGCCGGGCTTTATCGTCAACCATGCCGGGCGGGCTTACGGCACCGAGGCCTTGCGCATTGTCGGTGAGGGCATCGCTGATTTCGCCACGATAGACCGAATCCTGAAAGACCAGGCCGGCTTCAAGCTGGGACCTTTCGAGCTGATGGACCTGACCGCCCTTGATGTTTCGCATCCGGTGATGGAATCGGTGTACCGCCAGTATTACGACGAGCCACGTTACCGCCCCAGCGTGATCACCGCGCAGCGCTTGGCTGGCGGCCTGCTGGGCAGGAAAACCGGCGAGGGTTTTTACCGCTACCAGGACGGTGCCGCACAAAAGCCCGCAGAGCTGCCGGTCCCGCAGGTCGCCGACATGCCCTCGGTCTGGGTATCTCCCCGGGCCGCCCGCCGTTCGGAATTGCTGCAACTTCTTAAAAATCTGGGTGCCAGCATTGAAACTGGCGCATCGCCGTCGATGAACGCGCTGCTACTGGTGGCCCCGCTGGGCTTTGACATCACCACAGTCGCTGTGGTCGAGCGGCTCGATCCGGCGCGTACCTTAGGCATTGACATGCTGATCGACGATGCATCGACGAAGCGCCGCGTGCTGGCCAACAATCCTGCAACCCGCAGTGATATGCGCGACGCCGCGCACGCCCTGTTTGCGCGCGACGGCAAGGCGGTCAGCGTGATCCGCGATAGCGGTGGCTTTGTCACACAGCGGGTGGTGGCCGCCATCGTCAACATCGCCAGCGACATCTGCCAGCAAGGCATCTGCAGCCCCAAAGACCTGGAAACCGCGGTCACACTGGGATTGGGCTACCCGCTGGGCCCGCTGGCCATGGGGGACCGGTATGGCCCGACCAACATTCTTGAAGTTCTGTTCAACATGCAGACCGTGTACGGCGACCCACGCTACCGCCCTTCCCCATGGCTGCGCCGCCGCGGCGCCATCGGCCTGAGCCTGATGCACGAGGAAAGTTGAGATGAAACACCCCCACGCTCAATTTTTTCCCTGCCCCCCCAAGGGCCTGAGTGCCGCGGCTCCAAGCCTGCCCGCGCAGGCTTGGACGGCACCAAGCACCACCGCGTCTCGCGGTGGTGCGGCCTGCAAGACCTCAGTGCCCTTCGGGTGGCCGGGCAAGCGCTGATGACCTGCTCACTGAAAAGCACCAGCGACGGCAGCACCTTGGTGCTGACCCTGAGCAATCCCGAGTTCAAAAACGCGCTGGGGCCCGAAATTTACGCCGCCGGCGTCGAAGCCCTTAACGCCGCCGAGAACAACCATGAAATCCGCAGTGTGGTCATCACCGGCGAGGGGGCGACCTTCTGTGCGGGCGGCAACCTGCAGCGCCTGCAAGCCAACCGGCAGCAGCCGCCCGAGGTGCAGGCCCACAGCATTGACGGCCTGCACAGCTGGATCGACTCGATTCGCACCTTTCCCAAGCCTGTCATCGCGGCAGTCGAGGGGGCCGCCGCAGGCGCCGGATTCTCGCTGGCGCTGGCCTGCGACTTCGTGGTCGCCGCGGACAACGCCATTTTTGTGATGGCCTACAGCAGCGTGGCGCTGTCGCCCGACGGCGGCGGCAGCTGGGCCCTGAGCCGCGCGCTGCCTAAGGCTCTGGTCACCGAACTGCTGATGTGTGGTGAACGCATCGGCGCCCAGCGACTGCATGCGCTGGGGCTGGTCAACCGCATTGCCGCTTCCGGCAGCGCGCTGAACGAAGCCCTGAAGCTGGCCGACACGCTCAATGCGCGCGCGCCCAACGCCCTGGGCAGCATCAAGGACCTCATCAATGAGGCGCTGGTCAACACCCTGAGCGAACAGATGGACTCCGAACGTGCGCATTTTGTACGCAATCTGCACCACCCCAATGGGGGCGAAGGCATAGAGGCATTTTTGCAAAAACGCCCGCCCAACTACAGCTAGACTTACCGGGCGCCCTGGCCGAGGCGGGGGTATGCCAGCCGGATCGGACTGCAGCGCAGCGGGCCGCCGCGAGGGCGACATGGCAAGGCGGACACCGATGTGACAGGCGGCGCATACTGGTACCGTCGCAGGCGCGACAATAGACGTCTTGTGAGTCACCCAAAAGACAGGTTATGGACGATCCTATTCTTACGATAGACGAAAGAGAGGCCATCAACGGTGGCCGCTGGTTTTCATCCCTATCTCCCTCACTCAGGCACGACATACTTCGATGCGCTTACGTCCAACGTTTCAAGGATGGCGAACTGATTGCCGCGCGCGGCGACCCGCCGGAGCACTGGATTGCCTGTGCCAAAGGCGCAGTGCGTGTGAGCTCGACATCGCTCTCGGGCAGGCAAATTACGCTGACTTACGTGGAACCGGGAATCTGGTTCGGCGACGTGGCGATTTTCGACGGCGACCGGCGCACGCACGACGCCTATGCGCATGGCCTCACCACCATCCTGTGTGTGGCCAAGGCCGACTTCAAGAAAATCCTGGCCTCGCATGTGGAGCTTTACGAAGCCATGCTGCGCCTGCACGCGCGCCGTATTCGCCAGCTCTACGGTCTGGTGGAAGACCTCAACACCCTGCCGCTGCGGGCACGGCTGGCCAAACAGCTGCTGCATCTGGTGCGCAGCTACGGTGTCAGCAGTTTGAGCGACGCGCGCGAAGTACGGATCGGCCTGCAGCTGGCCCAGGAAGAGCTGGCACAGCTGCTGGGCGCCTCACGCCAGCGCGTGAACCAGGAGCTCAAGGCCATGGAACGCGAGGATGCGATCCGCATCGAACCGGGCGGCCTGGTGGTGCGCAACCGCGAAGCGCTGATGCGTATTTCTGAAGCCGACCTGGGAAAATAAACCATGAGCAACTTTGACCATTTCCTAGGCACCCGCGCGGTGTCGGGCCAACATGTATTTGATACCGCAGCGCTAGGCACCTATCTTGAGAAAAACCTCGAAGGTTTCCAGGGTCCGCTGAGCGTCGAAATATTCAAAGGGGGCCAGTCCAACCCGACCTACAAGCTGATCACGCCGGCACGGTCCTATGTCATGCGCGCCAAGCCGGGTCCGGTGGCCAAACTGCTGCCCTCTGCGCACGCGGTCGAGCGCGAGTTCAAGGTGATGACCGGCCTGCAGGGCACCGACGTGCCGGTGGCCAAAATGTACTGCCTGTGTGAAGACGAAGCTGTGATCGGACGCGCCTTCTACGTGATGGAATTTGTCGAAGGCCGGGTCTTGTGGGACCAGGCCCTGCCGGGCATGACGGCGACCCAGCGCGGAGAAATCTACACCGAGATGAACCGCGTGATTGCCGCGCTGCATAAAGTGAAGTTCGCCGAGCGCGGGCTGGCCGACTACGGCAAACCCGGCAATTATTTTGAGCGCCAGATTGGCCGCTGGAGCAGGCAGTACACCGCCTCCATCACCGAACCGATCCCCGAGATGGACGCCCTGATGAAGTGGCTGCCCGAAAACATTCCAGCCAGCGCGCGGGATGAAAAAATGGTCTCCATCGTGCATGGCGACTTCCGGCTTGACAACCTGATGTTCCACCCCACCGAGCCGCGCGTGCTGGCGGTGCTGGACTGGGAACTCTCAACCCTGGGCCATCCTCTGGCCGACTTCAGCTACCACTGCATGGGCTGGCATATTCCGCCCGGCTCCTTCCGCGGCATTGGCGGGCTGGATGTGGCCAGCCTGGGCATCCCCGAAGAGTCCGACTACATCCGCCTGTATTGCGAGCGAACCGGTTTTTCCAGCCCCGAGGCGATCAAGACCGACTGGAACTTTTACCTTGCCTACAACTTGTTTCGGCTGGCCGCGATTTTGCAAGGCATCGCCAAACGGGTGGAGGCCGGCACGGCAGCCAGCGCGCAGGCGGTCAGCTCTGCCAAAGGCGCTCCTTCGCTGGCCCGACTGGCCTGGGATTTTGCCCAGAAAAGCCAATCACAAAGCCAGTCACAACCATAAACCCTTTAAACGACGACGCCACCTCTAGGAGATTTTGATGGACTTCAGCTACACCCCCAAGGTACAGGAACTGCAGGCCCGCCTGCTGAAGTTCATGGACCAGCATGTTTACCCGAACGAGGCGCGGTTCTTCCGCGAAATTGCCGAAAACCGCGCCAAGGGCAACCCGTGGATTCCCACGACGATTATTGAAGAGCTCAAGCCCAAAGCACGCGCGGCCGGCTTGTGGAACCTGTTCTTGCCGCACTCGCCGCGGGCGCCCGAAGGCCTGTCCAATCTGGAGTACGCGCCGCTGTGCGAAATCATGGGACGCGTGCCTTTTGGGGCGGAAATTTTTAACTGTTCGGCGCCCGACACCGGCAACATGGAGACCATCGCGCGTTATGGCTCGGAAGCCAACAAGGACCGCTGGCTGGAGCCTCTGCTCAAGGGCGAGATTCGCTCGGCCTTCTTGATGACCGAACCCGATGTGGCTTCGTCGGATGCGACCAATGTTGAGTGCCGCATCGAGCGGGATGGCGACGATTACGTGCTCAATGGCCTGAAATGGTGGTCTTCGGGCGCCGGTGACCCACGTTGTGCGATTTATATTGTCATGGGCAAAACCAATCCCGAAGGGGGTCGTCACGAGCAGCAGTCCATGATCCTGGTGCCGGCCAATGCGCCGGGCGTTGAGGTGATTCGCCCGCTGAGCGTCTTTGGCTACGACGATGCGCCGCACGGCCACATGGAAGTGCGGCTGACCAATGTGCGCGTGCCGGTCGGCAACCTGCTGCTCGGCGAAGGCCGCGGTTTTGAAATTGCCCAAGGCCGCCTCGGCCCCGGACGCATTCACCACTGCATGCGCAGCATCGGCATTGCCGAGCGAGCGCTCGAGTTGATGTGCAAGCGCCTGAACAGCCGCGTGGCTTTCGGCAAACCGATTTCACAGCAGTCAGTCTGGCACGAGCGCATTGCCGAAGCTCGCTGCATGATCGACCAGGCCCGCCTGTTGACACTCAGAGCCGCCTACATGATGGACACCGTCGGCAACAAGGTCGCCAAAGCCGAGATCGCGATGATCAAGGTGGTGGCACCCAATATGGCCTGCCAGATCGTTGACTGGGCGATTCAGGCCCATGGCGGCGGCGGTGTGTCCGATGATTTTCCGCTGGCTTATGCCTACGCGCACCAGCGCACGCTGCGCCTCGCGGACGGCCCGGATGAAGTGCACCGCGCTTCGCTGGCCAAGCTGGAGCTGGCCAAACACCTGTTGATGCCCGCTGCGGTAGACATGCCGGTAACCCGCAGCAGCTAAGTGATCGCGCTGGGCTGAAGCGGCGGGCGCGTTGGTTTGCTATAAAAATAATAGCTTACCGCGTCCATTTTAAAAGGCCCAGACTGTTTTCACTCTAGATTCAGCTCCTGGATCTTGCGCGTGATGGTGTTGCGGCCTATACCCAGCTTTTGCGCGGCTTCTATACGGCGCCCGCGAGTGCTGAGCAGCGCCGTCTGAATGAGCGTGGACTCAAAACGCCGGGTCAGCACATCCCACACATCGCTGCGACCGGTCGCCAGCAGGGCCAATGCTTCGGCCTCCAGCCCGGCCTCCCAAGTGCTGCCCTGCAGCGGCAGTGCATCACCCGGCGCTGCCGGGATGGCCGACTTGTCCGCATGCGCCGCTTCTGCCTGGGCCGCTGGGGGCGTCTCCACCGGCTGCAGTTGAGACCGGGGCGCCGTGCCACCCTCGACCAGCACCGGCGTTCTGCCCGGCTCGGGCACGGCACCCAGCACCTCGGGCGGCAGGTCCTTGGCCTCGATGACCTGCGCCGGCGCCATCACGGTCAGCCAGTGGCAGATGTTTTCCAGCTGACGCACGTTGCCGGGAAAATGGAAGACGCTCAACTGCTGCAGCGCTGCATCCGAAATTCGCTTCGGCTCCACGCCCAGCTGTTTGGCACTTTGCTGGAGGAAGTGACGCGTCAGCATGAACACATCCTCGCGCCGTTCACGCAGCGCTGGCAGGCGCAGGCGGATCACGTTGAGGCGGTGGAACAAGTCCTCCCGAAAACCGCCTTCCTTGACGCGCTGCTCCAGGTCCTGATGCGTTGCGGCAATCACGCGAACATTGGTTTTGACCGCGTTGTGGCCGCCGACGCGGTAGAAATGCCCGTCGCTCAAGACCCTGAGCAGGCGCGTCTGCAAGTCAAACGGCATGTCGCCGATTTCGTCAAGAAACAGGGTGCCGCCGTCGGCCTGCTCAAAGCGGCCGCGGCGCATGGTCTGCGCGCCGGTGAAAGCGCCGCGCTCATGCCCGAACAGCTCGCTTTCCAGCAGGTCTTTAGGGATGGCGGCGGTGTTGATGGCAATAAAGGGACCGTTGTTGCCGGCGTCGCCGCGCGGCGAATGCTTGTGCAGCGCGCGGGCGACCAGCTCCTTGCCGGAACCCGACTCCCCGGTAATCATCACGGTGACATTGCTCTGGCTCAAGCGCCCGATGGCCCGGAACACGTCCTGCATGGCTGGCGCCTGGCCCGGCATTTCGGGGGTGGCCGCCATGCGTTCTTCCGCCA
>JBKJZS010000353.1:0-9405 GCA_046714915.1 Polaromonas sp.
GACCAGTGTAGTCATCTCTCCGCGCCAGCCGGGGGCTGGAAGTGTGGCACACCGGGTCGCGGCGACTCCCGCGACCTGCGACCCGTCAAAAACACAGATACTTGAGGCCATGAGCACACACCGCACCACCTCCCTCCACCGGCTTGAAGCCTGGCAAGCCGCTACTCTTCTCGCACGCCGCGAACTGAGCGCTGTCGATCTGCTGGCCGCCTGCCTGGACCGCATCGCCGAACGGGAACCGCAGGTGCAGGCGTTTGTGCAACTCGATGCCGATGCGGCGTTGGCCAAAGCCCGCCAGCTCGACGCTGGCCCCGTGTGCGGGCTGTTGCACGGCCTGCCTTTTGGCGTCAAGGACCTGCTTGATACCTTCGATCTGCCGACGGCCTACGGCTCGCCGATTTACGCCGGCCACCAGCCGCTGGCCGATGCCGCAGCCGTAGCGCTGTGCCGGGAAGCTGGCGCCGTACTGTTGGGCAAGACGGTAACGACCGAACTGGCCAATATGTTCCCCGGCGCCACCCGCAACCCGCACAACTTGCATCACAGCCCCGGCGGGTCATCCAGCGGCTCAGCCGCTGCCGTGGCCGACACCATGCTGCCCCTGGCGCTGGGCACCCAAACCGCAGGCTCGCTGATCCGGCCTGCCGCCTTTTGCGGCGTGGTCGGCTACAAACCCAGCCACAACCGCGTGCCCAAAGCCGGCGTCAAAAGTCTGTCGGAAACGCTGGACACTGTCGGCGGATTTGGCCGCAGCGTGCGCGATGTGGCCTTGCTCGGGGCGGTGCTTACCGGCGATGCCCGGCTGGCCGACCCCGGCACCTTTGCGCAATCGGCGGCGCCGCGCATCGGCCTGTGCCAAACACCGGAGTGGGCACTCGCGGACAGGGACACGCAACAAGCCTGGGCCCAGGCCGAAACGGCGCTGGGCGGGCACGGCGTGGCGATGGCGCTGCCGGCTGCGCTGTCCGGCCTGGTCGCTGTGCAAAAGGCCGTGCAGGCTTTTGAGACCGCGCGCTCGCTCAGCCACGAACGCCTGCAACGCCCTGGGCAGCTCAGCGCCCCACTGCAGGCGCTGATCGCCGACGGTCTGGCCATCAGTGGCGAGGCGCATGCGCAGAACCTGCTGGCCACCGCTAGAGCCCGGCATCAGGTGCAAGCGCTGTTCAGCCAGTACGACGTGCTGCTGGCGCCCAGCAGCATTGGCGAAGCGCCGGCCGGGCTGGATGGCACCGGCGACCCGCTGTTTTGCCGCACCTGGACGCTGCTGGGCCTGCCCTGCGTGCACCTGCCGTTTGCACGCGGGCGCAGCGGTCTGCCGGTGGGGCTGCAACTGGTAGGCGCTTATGGCGACGACCAGCGGCTGCTGGCCGCTGCGCACTGGGTCCATGAACGCTTGCTCCGATCTTGACTCGACGGCGTGAACCTTGGCAAGGGAGTGCTCGGGGGCTTTTTTTGACCCTGACACTTGCAACGGGATTCAAATAAGCGCATTCTTGAATCGTGGCATTCCCCCCGGTTTCGGAGTCCGTCATGCGCTCATTCAGTCATTGGCTTTACCCCCTTGTTGCAGCGTCATTGCTGGGTGTCGCGACTGCCCATGCAGCCGCTGTTGAGCCCGCAGCGGCGCAGGTCATGATTGACGCGCTGGCCAAAGCCAACGCGGCGGTGGTCGGCATCAAGGTCACTGTGGCTGAAGACGCACGCTCTGCCGAAACCCTGGGTCAGCGGCGCAGGGGCTCGGGGGTGGTGATAGCGCCGGACGGCCTGATCCTGACCATAGGCTACCTGATGCTGGAGGCCGAGCAGATTGAAATCGTCACCCAGGACAACAAAACCCTGCCGGCGCGCGCAGTGGCTTACGACCTGGCGACCGGCTTTGGGCTGTTGCGGCCCTTGCTGCCGCTGCGCGGTGTCAGCGCAGTCACGCTGGGAACCAGCCAAGACCTGCAGCCCGGTGAGCCGCTGATGGCCGTCACTGGCCCGCAAGCCAACGACGATGGCGACGTCAGCATGACCCGACTGGTCAGCCGGCGCGCGTTTTCAGGCAATTGGGAATACCACATCGAAACGGCCCTGTTCACCAGCCCGCCTATCGTTGTCAACGGTGGTAACCACAGCGGCGCGCCGTTGTTCAACCAGAAAGGCGAGCTGATGGGCGTAGGCTCGCTGTTTGTATCGGATGCGACTGGGGAAAACCGCCGCATGCCGGGCAATATGTTCGTGCCGGTCGACTTGCTGCGTCCCATTCTGGCGGAGCTGCAGCAGTCCGGCACCAGCCTGAAAAGCCGCCGGCCCTGGCTGGGCCTGACCTCAAACGACCAGGGCGGACGGATTCAGATCATGCGCGTCAGCCAGGACAGTCCGGCGCAACTGGCCGGGCTGGAAGCGGGCAATGTGGTACTGGCGGTGGATGGTGCCAGCGTCGCCACGCTGGAAGCCTTTTACAAAAAGCTGTGGGACCGGGCTGCGCCCGATGCCGAAATCAATCTCACCGTGCTGCAAGGCGCCGACATCAAGACCATTGTGCTCAGGGCGCAAGACCGCATGCTGACGCTGAAAAAGCCGTCCGGCATCTGATTAATTGAGATAAATGGTCTGAAACCATTTATCAGTATGCACAAGCAGATCCTGTTTTTATAGCAGGTTAGTTGGCGGGCTGGTCTGCCAAACCCTGCGCCACCGTCGGGTAGCGCAGCTGGAGGCGCAGCTCCCGCTTCAGGCGCGTGTTGTCGAGCCGGCGCGACTCGCTCATGAAGCTCAGCAGCAGCAGGGGCAGTTCGGCCTGCGCGGTGTTGCGTGCCACGCGCGGTGGTCGCGGCAGCTGGTAGAGATCGGCCGCCAGGTCGAAGTAGTCGCCCATTTTGAGCTGCGTGTCGTCGCTGGCGTTGGTGGTGCGCTGCGGTTTGCCGCGCCACAGCGCCGCCAGGCAGGCCCGCGCCAGGTCGTCGGCATGGATATGGTTGGTGTACACATCATCCAGCTGCGCCAGCACTGGCGTGCCTTTGAGCAAACGGCCACGCGGCGTGCCGCCTTCGCGGTCCGGTGCGTAAATGCCAGGAATGCGCAGCGTATGCACCCGCACGCCGCTGGAACGGCCAAAAAAGCGCAGCTCGTTCTCGGCATCGACCCGGCGCCAGGCGCGCGGCGTGTGCGGGTTCACGGGACGCATTTCACTCGCCCACTCGCCCTGGCAATCTCCATAGACACCGCTGGTCGAGCCATACACCAATGACAGCGGCAGGCCGCGCAGACGCAGCGCCCGCAGCAAAGCCAGGGTGCGCGGGTCACGGCGCCAGTCCGGCAGGTTCTCCCCGGGCGGCGGCGCCAGGTGCAGAACGCGGGTGGCCAGTCCGGCCAGCCGGCGCAAGGTGGCGGGCTGGTCGAGGTTGCCGGCCAGCGGCAAGATGCGCTGGGCGCGCAATTGGGGAACCCGGTCAGCCGAAGAGGTCAGCGCCAGCAGCTGCGCGCGCGGAGCCAGCTGGCGCGCCACACGCAGGCCGATATCGCCGCAGCCGATGATGAGCACGCGTTCGCGGCGGAAGCGGGAAGGCAAGGCGCCAAGGGGACTTTGGTTTGAAGGCAAAATTGGGGATCTGCTGCAAACAGCAAATGCATGAAACAGGACAAGGTCCGAGGATAACCAATATGAGTTTTAACGTCACCGTGCTGCCCAGTGGCCGCTCGTTCACCGCCAACCCCGACGAAGCGCTGCTGGCCGCCGCCATCCGCCAGGGCATCGGCATGCCCTACGGTTGCAAGGATGGCGCCTGCGGTTCGTGCAAGTGCAAAAAACTCGAAGGCACGGTGACACACGGCGCGCACCAGCTCAAGGCGCTGTCCCACGAGGAAGAGGCAAGCGGCTTCATCCTGACCTGCTGCGGCATTGCGCACAGCGACCTGGTGCTGGAGTCGCGCCAGGTGACCGATGAAAGTGCCTTCCCGATCAAAAAAATGCCGACCCGCGTGAGTGCGATGGCCCGCGCCTCGCATGACGTGATGGTGATCCGCCTGCAGCTGCCGGCCAGCGATGTCTTCAAGTACCACGCCGGCCAGTATGTGGAGTTTTTGCTGCGCGACGGCGAGCGCCGCAGCTACTCGATGGGCAACGCACCGCACACCCAGATCGACAACCCGGGCCTCGAGCTGCACATTCGCCACATGCCCGGCGGCAAGTTCACCGAGCACGTGTTTGGAGCCATGAAAGAAAAAGAAATCCTGCGCGTCGAAGGCCCATACGGCAGCTTCTTTTTGCGCGAAGACAACGAAAAGCCCATGGTGTTGCTGGCCTCCGGCACCGGCTTTGCGCCGATCAAGGCGCTGATCGAACACATGCAGTTCAAGGGCATCACGCGTCCGGCCGTTCTTTACTGGGGCGGACGCCGCCCGGCCGATCTGTACATGAACGACTGGGTGCTGGCCAGGCTGGCCGAAATGCCCAACTTGGGCTATGTGCCGGTGATCTCCAACGCGCTGCCCGAAGATGGTTGGAGCGGCCGCACCGGCTTCGTTCACAAGGCCGTGCTGGAGGACATTGCAGATCTGTCGGGCCACCAGGTCTATGCCTGCGGCGCGCCGATTGTGGTGGATTCGGCCCGAGCCGACTACAGCGCGCTGGGCGGTTTGCCGGATGAAGAGTTTTTTGCCGACGCCTTCACCACCGAGGCCGACAAGGCCAAAGCACTGGCCTGAAGCGCCGGCACACTGGCCATCGCCGCAGTGCGCGGTGCGCTGCGGCACGCCGGGACATCAGCCCTTAGGGAATGCCACAGTGACGCCCGCGCAGGTTTTTTGCACAATCAGGCCATGAAATTTCCATCCTCACTCACTCTGGCGGCTCGCGCGCTGGCCTTCTCCTGCGTCGCTGCGCTGGCCTTGTCATCCACCCTGGTCACGGCCCAGGTCCTGACCAAAGTCACGCGCATCATCGTTCCCTATGCCCCGGGCGGTCCAATTGATGTGACGGCGCGCCTGATGGCAGAACGTGTCAAAGACTCGCTGGGCACAGTCATCATTGAAAACCGCCCCGGTGGCGGCGGCAACATCGGCGTCGATGTGGTGGCCAAGGCCCCCCCGGACGGTCTGACCATCGGCATCGCGGCCGTGGCCACACATGCCATCAACCCCTGGCTGTACAGCAAGATGCCTTACAAC
This sequence comes from Polaromonas sp., assembly GCA_046714915.1. Classification (GTDB taxonomy): domain Bacteria; phylum Pseudomonadota; class Gammaproteobacteria; order Burkholderiales; family Burkholderiaceae_C; genus Polaromonas. The sequence continues at coordinate 5,152 of JBKJZS010000353.1, forward strand.
GCCGCGTCCGACTTCGCCCCCATCACACAAATGCTGCGGGTGCCCAATGTGTTGGTAATGAACGCCGACACCGCCCAACGCCTGAACATCAACAGCCTGGCCGATTTGATCAAATACGCCAAGGCCAACCCGGCGAAACTCAACTACGCCAGCGGCGGCAATGGCAGCGCGGGTCACCTGGCCGGCGAAATGTTCAAGGCGCAAGCCGGCATTTTTGCGGTGCATATACCGTACAACGGCGGCAACCCGGCTCAGCTGGCGTTGCTATCGGGCCAGGTCGATTACAACTTTGATAATCTCGCCACCGAATCAGCCAACATCAAGGCCGGCAAACTCAAGGCACTGGCTGTGACCACCACCCAACGCAGCGCCATGCTGCCCGAAGTGCCAGCCGTGGCCGAAACGTTCAAGGGTTTTGAGATTGACACCTGGTGGGGCCTGGTGGCGCCAGCCGGCACGCCCAAAGATGTGATCACCAAACTGAACCAGGCCTTTGTCGCCGCGCTCAACTCACCGGAAGCAAAAACCCGTTTTGCGGCGCTGATGGCTGAGCCGGTGGCCAACACGCCGGAACAGTTTGGTGCTTTCATGAAAAGTGAACTGGCGAAGTATGAGAAGGTAGTGAAGGCTTCCGGGGCTCGGGTCGATTGATCAAGGGTAACTAAGGCCTCAAGCCCTTTGGATACAAGTTCGGCTAGCTATTAAAATAATAGCGAATACTGCGATTTATTTTGTTCGGGCTGAGGTGTTCAAGCCGTCGTTGATCTGACTGGCTGTGGCTTGCCTGCTGGGCGGGCCTCGTTCCTGGACAATATTCAACCGGAACCAAGCAGCGCTTGAAAAGCAGTCCACCGGGGTGGATTTTCTGCAACACCGCTGATGTGCACCCGCTCGATGTCCCCTGGAAGATGCGACTGCATCTTGGCGACGTAAAAGAGGGTTTAAAAAATGATTCACCCCGGCTGCCACGAACAAGCGCCCAACCGCCTTCTGGCAGGCGTTTTTAGCTGTGGCATGGGAGAGCTATTGCGCAATTGCGGCTCCCGCGCTGTCGAGGGAGTGTTTTTGTGTTGCTATTAAAAATATAGCTAACTACCCATGTGTTTGTTGGGTTGGAGCACTAAAGTTCTTAAAGTTTTGACTGGAAGACCAGTCCCGCGTGCTCACGCAATGCGTGGAACTTGATCTTCGGCCACTGCTGCTCCACCGCGCGCAGGGTGGCGCTGTGGTCCACCAGCAGCGTCGGCGCGTCAACCGCATCGAGTGCCACCCGGTGTGCGTTGGCGTCCATGAATTTTTTCAGCTCGTTGGCATCGTCGCTGGTGACCCAGCGCGCCAAATTAAAGTTGCTGGCCATGATGCGGGCCTTGACGCCGTACTCATGCTCCAGCCGGTGCGCCACGACCTCAAACTGCAGCTGGCCGACGGCACCCAGCAGTAGCAGCGAGCCGGCAATCGGCCGGAACACCTGGATCGCCCCTTCTTCGCCGAGCTGTGTCAGGCCAGCCCGCAGCTGTTTACTGCGCAACGGGTCGGCCACCTCGACGGCGCGGAACATCTCTGGGGCAAAAAAGGGCAGGCCGGTAAATTGCAGCGCTTCGCCTTCAGTCAGCGTGTCGCCGAGCTGCAGCACGCCGTGATTGGGGATGCCGATGATGTCGCCGCCAAAGGCCGTGTCGAGCAGCTCGCGACGCTGGCTCATGAAGCTCACCACCGTGTTGGGCCGCAGCTCCTTGCCGCTACGCACGACTTTCAGCCGCATGCCGCGCGTGAACTCCCCGCTGGCCACGCGCAAGAACGCGATGCGGTCGCGGTGCGCCGGATCCATATTCGCCTGAATTTTGAAGACCACGCCGGAAAACTTCTTTTCCTCGGGTTTCACCACGCGCTGCAGGGCTGCGCGCGGCGCCGGCGCCGGGGCCAGGTCGATCAGGGCATCCAGCACCTCGCGCACGCCAAAGTTGTTGATGGCGGAACCAAAAAACATCGGCGTCTGTTTGCCGCTCAGGAACTGGCTGCGGTCGAATTCATGCGAGGCACCGGCCACCAGTTCAATCTCGTCCTGCGCCTGCTTGTATTCGGCGCCAAAGCGTTTGGCTGCTTCGACGTTGTCCAGCCCAGCCAGGATTTCGTCGTCGCCGCCGACCTTGTCCGCACCAGGGCTGAAGACGCGCATCTGGTTTTCGCGCAGGTTATACACGCCATGAAACAGCTTGCCCATGCCGACCGGCCAGGTGAAAGGCACGACGGTCATGCCGAGCTCGCGCTCGATCTCGTCCATCACGCTCATCGGGTCCTGCACCTCGCGGTCCATCTTGTTCACAAAAGTCAGGATGGGCGTGTTGCGGGCCCGGCAGACCTGCAGCAGCCGGCGCGTCTGCGGTTCGACGCCGTTGGCCGCATCAATCACCATCAGCGCGGCATCAACCGCCGTCAGCACGCGGTAGGTGTCTTCCGAGAAATCCTGGTGGCCCGGCGTGTCCAAAAGATTGATCACGCAGTCGCGGTACTCCATCTGCATCACCGAGCTGGCCACTGAAATGCCGCGCTGCTTTTCAATTTCCATCCAGTCAGATGTCGCATGGCGCGCCGCTTTGCGGGCTTTCACACTGCCGGCAATTTGAATCGCCCCCGAGAACAGCAGCAGCTTTTCGGTCAGCGTGGTCTTGCCAGCGTCGGGGTGGGAGATGATGGCAAACGTGCGTCTCCGCTTGACTTCATAGGCGATCTGACCGTTCGACATCTCTTCCTCAACCCTGTTATGTACACAGCTATGTACGCATTCCCCAAGGTGCCCATAGCTGTGTGGCACTACGACCTCTAAGGCTGGTGCCCATAAGGGCTTACCAATTCCAAAATTCTAGCACGTGACACTCTAACGCCGCGCTTGAGAGCTGTTTATATGGCTTAGAATGCTCTTGAGAGCGTTTTTTCTTGAACTCTTGGTCCTATCATGGTACTTGTAGAGCAGACAAGAAGCTCCAGAGGTACCCAATGACCGCCCGCAACAAGCTGCTGACCGCGCCGCCCTATCCCGTCGAGAAGACCCTCAAAGGCCTGGGCGCGAACCTGCGCACTGCCCGCCTGCGGCGCAACCTCACCATCAGCGAGATGGCCGCGAAGATTGGCACCGGCGAGCGTGCCGTGGCTGATGCCGAGAAAGGTAAGCCCTCGACCGGGATCGCCGTTTATGCGGCACTCCTGTGGGCGCTCGACCTGCTCGACCACCTTGACCTTGTGGCCACCCCCGAGCGCGACGCGGAAGGGCAGACGCTGGCGCTCTCGCGCGAGCGGGGCCGGGCGCGTCCGAAGACGGAGTTGAACAATGACTTCTAAAACCCCGTCGGAATGCTTCGTCTACATCACCCTGCCCGGGCAAACCGAGCCGGTGACGGCTGGCCGCTTCGCCCTGACCACGGACCGCAGAGGAACACCCGAGGGGCGCTTCGTCTATGGCCGAAGCTACCTTGAACGTGCGAACGCGGTCGCGCTCGATCCCATCGAGCTGAAGCTATCGCCCCGTATCTACTCAACGGTGGCGCTCGGCGGCGTATTCGGCGCGCTGCGTGACGCGAGCCCGGACTATTGGGGTCGCCGCGTGATCCAGCGCCATCTGGGGAAGGCGCAGCCAGGAGAGATGGAATATTTGCTGTACTCCCCGGACGACCGCGCCGGGGCACTCGGTTTCGGCTTGAATCAGACACCCCCTGCGCCGAAGCGCGCCTTCAACCAGACCCTCGATCTTGAAAAGGTGCAGGTCATCGCCGATGCGATCATGGCCGACGAGGACCTACCTGTCGGCGCTGCCGCCGATGATGATCATCATGCTGCCGATGGTCACGACCAGGTCGAGAAGCTGCTGGTGATCGGCACCTCGATGGGCGGCGCGCGCCCAAAGGCCGTTGTCGAAGACGAGGCTGGCCTGTGGATTGCGAAGTTCAACCGGCCCGACGACACATGGAACTGCGCAAGGGTCGAGCACGCGATGCTGATCCTTGCGAGGGCTTGCGGGCTCACGACAGCGGAAAGCCGAGTCGTGGGCGTCGGCGGACGGGATGTCTTGCTCGTCAAACGCTTCGACCGCGAGAAGACAGAAGCCGGATACCTGCGCACACGCATGATCTCGGCCCTAACGCTGCTGCGCGCAGAAGACAACTACCAATCACGCGACAAATGGTCCTACATACTGCTAGCCGAAGAAATTCGGCGTGTCTGCATCGAACCGGCAGAGAACGCGGCAGAACTGTTCCGCCG
>JBKJZS010000354.1:0-3406 GCA_046714915.1 Polaromonas sp.
AACAAACAGGCCACCCGGCCCTGGCGCTGGACGTTTTGCGCATCGGGTCGGTTGCGAGCATGGTCGCTGAGGTGCTGGCCTGGGCGCAGCCCTTGCTCGGCCGTGGCCCGGTGCTGGTTTATTCAACCGCAGATGGCGATGCGGTCAAAGCAGCGCAACGCCAACTCGGCGCGGACGCGGCGGGCGCCCTGGTTGAGCGCACCCTGGGCGCCGTTGCGCGTGGCCTGGTGGGGCTGGGTGTGCGGCAGCTGGTGGTAGCGGGCGGTGAAACCTCAGGGGCCTGTGTGCAGGCGCTGGGTATCACGCAGATGAAGATAGGCGCGCAGATCGACCCGGGCGTGCCCTGGTGCTACGCAAAGATCGAGCCCCCACGCTCGGCACTGCGTGTCCTCGCTGCCCCCCAAGGGGGCGTCAACGACCTTGGGGCGGCCCGGCGGTCGGCGGATGCCGCTGTGGAGGAAGGCCTGCACCTGACTCTGAAGTCGGGCAACTTCGGCAGCGACGATTTTTTTACCAAGGCATTTGTGATGCTGCAACCAGGGTCCGCATGAAGGAATCAACCGCCCGTGAAGAGATCTGCCGTGTCGGCAAAAGCCTGTTCGAGCGCGGCTATGTGCATGCCACGGCGGGCAACATCAGCGTCCGGCTGGACGAGTCGGACGGCGGCGGTTTTTTGATCACGCCGACGGAGGCCTGCCTGGGTTTTCTGGACCCAGCCCGCCTGGCCCGCCTTGATGCTGGCGGCAAGCAGCTCAGCGGCGACCCGGCCAGCAAGACCATCGCGCTGCATGCGAAAATCTACCAGGCGGCCGGGCGCTTTCAGGGTCAGACGCGCTGCGTGATTCACACCCACAGCACGCATTGTGTGGCGCTGACTTTGCGCGACAGCCCGCTGGAGCTGCTGCCGCCGCTGACCCCTTACTTCGTGATGAAAGTCGGCCATGTACCGGTGATTCCTTACCACCGGCCCGGTGACCCCCAGGGGGCTGAGCGGGTCGCGCAAACGATAACGCGCTACGGTGCCGAGGGCCGGCCGCTACGTGCGGTGATGCTGGAACGGCTCGGTCCCAATGTCTGGCACGACAGCCCCGCGGCGGCCATGGCCACGCTGGAAGAACTGGAAGAAACCGCGCGCCTCTACCTCTTGGCCAACGGGGGCGTCGCGCTCAGCGCCCAGCAAATCGCCGAGCTCAGGCAGGCTTTTGACGCGGTGTGGTGATCAGCCTGCCCGTTTGGACGGCAGGGTGGCTTGCACGGCAGGCAAATCGATCATTACCGGTTGACCCGGCGTGGTGCAGCCGGTGTCGCAGCATTTGCCCGGTTGCCGGTTTTTGGTGATGGCGCGGTCGGGGTCATGCGCCACGCCGCGCTCCAGAATGCGTTCCACCAGCTCCACCTTGGAGCCCACCGGGTAATTGCGGTAAATCTCCTGCTTCATCGCGGCCGGCGATCCGCCGCCGTGCAGGCTGATCACGCTGTACCAGCCGCCCTGGTAGCCGGCCGTGAGGTCTTCAATGAAGCGGGCCGTCTCGATCCGCTGCTCGTAAGGCACATCCGGGTTGGCGCGCAACACCTCCGACAATTTGGCGCCGGTCTCGGGGTTGTGGTCTTCGTCGGGGCCGGGCAGGGTGACGATCAGGCCGCCGCTGACATAGTGCGCAATGCGGTGCATGTCATAAATCTTGGTGGCCAGCAGCAGCTTGCCGATGTTGGAAAACACCGGGTCGGGCATGAAGGTTTTGCTGTGCTCGTCGGGCTTGCCATAGACACTGGCCGCCACGCCGCAGGCGTAAAAACTTTCGGTGATGGTGATGAGCTCGACCATCTGCTCACGCAAATGTGTTTCCCTGGCCGGGTCGAAGCCATTGGCCTCGCACATCAGCGCACCGGCACCGATCAGCAGGTCGCCAAAACCGGCGCGCGCGCCTATGCAGGTGTGGCGGTGGTGGGTGGCGTAGCTGTAGGTGAGGTGGCCGGTGTGCTCCCACTCGCCCGCATAAAACACGCTGTCCCAGGGCACAAAGACCTTGTCAAACATCACCACGCCGGTGCTCTGGCCGTATTTGCGGCTGAACAGGGCCGCGCCATGTTCGACCTTTTCACCGGGCCGACCGGCGGGGCGCGCAACAATGGTGATGCCGGGCGCATCCACCGGCACCGCGCAGCAAACCGCAAAGTCGGCGTCTTCCTTGCCCATGTTGCGGCAGGGCATGACCAGCAGCTCATGCATGTAAGGCGCGCCGGTCACGATAGCCTTGGTGCCCGAGATAACGATACCTTTTGCATTGCGCTCAACGATGTGCAGGTAGCTATCGACATTGGCCTGCTCGTGCGGGCGTTTGCTGCGGTCGCCTTTGGCGTCGGTCATGGCGACGCCCAGGGTCAGGTCCTGGTCCTGCACGCGGTGCAGGTAGTTGAGAAAGCGGGCCGTGTGTTCGGTGCTGCCTTTGGCGTCATCGATGCGGGCCGAGACCTGGCCAATGGCGTTCAAGGCATCGTGAGTCAGGTAGCGCTGGGCACAGCCAGTTTCCTGACATACCAGGCGCACCGCTTCGAGCTTGTTGAGCAGGTCGCCGCTGCTGGTGTTGATATGAGTCAGGCGATTCACCCGCTTGCCACTGGTGTGCTGCACCGCCGTCATGATCGGCGCATATTGTTCTTTCAGGGCATAGTCGTAGGTCAGGGCAATCGCGTTGATGCCGGGTCCAAAACCGCGCTCGTCCACGACGCTGTCCACCAGCTGGCCATCCAGAAACACGCGGGGCTTGTAGCGGCGCAGCGATTCGCGAAAGTCATCGCCGGACATCAGGGTGGCGGCGGGGGCGGGTGCATTCATGGCGAGTCTCCTGTGGGTTTTACTATTTTAAACAATGTTCAATTTAATTATCAAGTGTTTAATTTCTTCTCAACTACCGGAGTTTTCGCGTATATATTCGAGCCATGCCAGCGAGCGTGTGCCATCAATTTGAAGGGCACCCTTTAAATTGATGACACACCCCAAACTACAGCGCCAACAAGCCATGAACGATTCGCGCCGTGCGCTGATGCTCGACGCTGCCCGCTCGGTGTTTGAACGGCTGGGCATCGAAGGCGCCAGCATTCGCGAGATTGCCAAACAGGCCGGGTACACCCCTGGCGCGATCTATTCCTACTTCGACAACAAAGAGGCGATTTACGCGGCACTGTTGGTCGAGTCGCTGGAGCGTCTGAACGGGGTGGTGGATGCCGCAGGCAATTCCGCGATGAGTCCTGCCGAATTGCTGGAGGCCAAGGCCAGTGCCTGGTTCGGCTTTTACGCGGTCAACCCGCGTGATCTGGATCTGGGCTTTTACCTGGTGCAGGGCATGCGTCCGCGCGGGCTGACCACCGAGCTCAATGAGCAGCTCAACGACCGCCTGCACGATGC
>JBKJZS010000355.1:0-13741 GCA_046714915.1 Polaromonas sp.
CTCTTGCGCAACCCATTGAGTATAACATCTCTGCCCCTGTCGCCGACGGCGGGGCGGAAGACCGCCGCTCTCTGGCCGATCGCACCCACCGATCGAAGCAACTTCACGAATAATACAAAATGATAGCTGCCGACGCCGATTCGGTCAGGTCCACAGACCGATTGATTAACAAACCATGAACGCTCCATTTCCCCGCTTTCAGACCTATCCCGGCATTCCGGGTGCCGCAGTATGAGGATGGCCGTTATCGGGGCCGGCATCATCGGCATCACGACGGCCTGGGAGCTGGCCATGGACGGCCACGAGGTAAGCGTTTTCGAGCGCTGCGGCGCGGCCGCAGAAGAAGGCAGTTTTGCCAACGCCGGTGTGGTGGCACCCGGTTACGTCACACCGTGGGCGGCGCCCGGTATGCCCGGGAAGGTGTTCAGTCACCTGTTCAGCCGCCATGCGCCGGTCAAGGTCAGCCTGCCTTTGTCCGCTGCGGAACTGCTCTGGATGTGGAAATGGTTCAGGGCCTGCAAGCTGGATATCTACTTGGCCAACCGCGCCAGATTGCAGCGCCTGGCGTTCTACAGCCGCGAACGGCTGCACAAAGTCACCGATGACCGGCAGCTGGAATACGACCGCAGTCCCGGCTACATGGTTCTGCTTCGCAACGAGAAAGACTGCCAGCTGGTGCGGCCGGGGCTGCAACTGCTGCGCGCCACTGGCGTGGCGTTTAAGGAAATAGGGGCGGACGAGGCGCGCAAGATCGAACCCGCACTGAACCCGGACATGCCCTTTCTGGGCGCGGTGCACCTGCCCGACGACGAAGTGGCCAATTGCCGCCAGTTTGCGCTGTTGCTCAAGGCCGAGGCCCAACGCCTGGGTGTCAAATTTGAGTTCAATACAGTTGTAGCCCAACTGGATCGGGCCCAACCAGCTAGCTTTTTAATAGCAGGCGAAGTCGCGCCGCGAAGCTTTGATGCCGTGGTTCTGTGCGCCGGCCTGGCCTCGGCGCAATTACTCAAACCTCTCGGCCTCAACATTCCCATGGCTGCCGTGTATGGCTACTCCATCAGCGCACCCATCCGCGAGCCGCTGAACGCGCCGCGCAGCGCGCTGATGGACGAGCGCTACAAGGTTTCCATCGCACGCTTGGGCAACCGGGTGCGCGTTGCGGGCAGCGCCGAGATCGGCGGTGCTCCGGGCAAGAAGCGCGCAGCGTCGATCCGTACCCTTTACAAAGTGCTGCAGGATTGGTTCCCCGGGACAGCGCGTACCTCGAGTATCGGCGCCGTCGTGCAGGAGTGGAAAGGCGCCAGACCCATGCTGCCGGACGGGCCGCCCATTGTTGGCGCCTGTGGCATTCAAGGCCTGTGGCTTAACCTCGGCCATGGCTCCAGCGGCTGGGCACTGAGTTGCGGTAGTGCGCGGGTCGTCGCCGATCTGATCGCCGGCAAAACCCCGGAAATTGACATGGATGGACTGGACCTGGGCCGGCTCACGTCCTAGAGTGGCGCTGCCTGCTTGCAGCAATTTATAGCCGATGGATTTTTTGTCCGGGCGGGCACAAACCACAGCCCAGCGTTCAGCCAGGACGAGGATTTCAACGCCGCCATGGGCAAACTACTGACAATATGCGCAGTTTTATGCGCTCGACTGCGTGCAACACCACTCCAGACACCGCACAATCGGCCCATGCAAGCAGTCTCCACCGCTCTCAGCCTGCCGCTTTACGGGGTCGCATCGACGCGCCGGCTGGAGCAACACGCTGCTGCGGCGCTGCCACCCCACACCCTGATGCAGCGCGCCGGGCTGGCGGTGGCCCAACTGAGCCTGGCTTTGGCACCTCATGCACAGCGCATCTGGATCGCCTGCGGGTCGGGCAACAACGGCGGCGACGGCCTCGAAGCCGCGATACACCTGCACCAATGGGGAAGAACGGTGGTGGTGACCTGGCTGGGTGCACAGAACGAGGCCAAAGTCCCGACCGATGCGCTGGCTTCGCTGGTGCGTGCACGCGCCGCCGGTGTGTTGTTCGCAAGGGCCGCGCCGCAAGACTACGACTTCGCCATTGATGCCCTGCTCGGCATAGGCGCCACGCCACGCCCTGCCGATATTCCTGCCAAATCCGATCTGCTCGGCCAGTGGCTGGCTTTGCTGCGCGCCAGCGACAAACCGGTTCTGGCGATCGACATCCCGAGCGGACTGGACGCTGACACCGGCGCTTCATTCGCTCCTGAATTCATAGCTGGTGACGATTATTCAGTAAGGGCTGGAGCCCGATTTACCTTGACTTTTTTGACCTTGAAGCCGGGTTTGCTCACTGCCGGCGGCCGGGACCTGGCCGGTCAGCTGTGGTGGGACGACCTGGGCGTCACCGCGCCACCAGGCATGGTGCCCGACGCCTGGCTGCTGGGGCAAGACCGTGCGGGCCGGCGCAGCCGCGCCTTGGCGGCCCACGCGAGCCACAAAGGCAGCTTCGGCGACGTCGCCATCCTCGGTGGTGAGTCAGGGGGCGCTATCCATATGACCGGCGCAGCGCTGCTGGCCGGCCGCGCTGCATTGCATGCCGGCGCAGGCCGGGTGTTTGTGGCCCTGCTCGGCGCTTCTTCCATGACGGTGGACCCGCAACAGCCGGAACTGATGTTTCGCAGCCCTGAAGCGCTGGATTTGAAAAACCAGGTGCTGGTCTGTGGCTGCGGTGGTGGCGACTCGGTGATCAGCGTTCTGCCCTGGGTGTTATCCGGCGCTTTAGCCGCGGTCCTGGATGCCGACGCCCTCAATGCGATTGCGCGGGACACGCAGCTGCAAACCCAGCTCCGGTCCCGCCATGGCCGTGGCTACCGCACCGTGCTGGCACCGCACCCGCTGGAAGCCGCGCGCCTGCTTGGCAGCAGCACCGCCGCCGTGCAAGCGAACCGACTGATGGCGGCTGAGCAATTGGCCGCGCAATTTCAGTGTGTGGTGGTGCTCAAGGGGTCAGGCACGGTGATCGCCGCCCCCGGCCAGCAACCGGTCATAAACAGCACCGGCAACGCAGCGTTGGCCACGGCCGGCACCGGCGACGTGCTGGCGGGCATGCTGGGGGCGTTTATTGCCGGCGGACAAGCGGCTTTTGACGCCGCCTGCAGCGCCGTGTTTCAGCACGGCCGACTCGCCGACGACTGGGCAGGGCACCGCCCAGGGCAGCCGCTGACCGCTTCCGCGCTAGCCCGCTTAACCCACTCAGCCGAGAACCATTAAGCCGATCTGAAGCAGCAGCAATAGCACCAGCGCTGACAAATCCAGCCCGCCGACCACCGGGATCACGCGACGCAGCGGCGCCAGCAGCGGCTCGGCCAGCCGGCCCAGCAGCCCGTACATCACCGATCCCGGCTGCAGCCAGGAGACAATGGCATAAGCCAGTACCACGATGAACGCCGTTTGCAGGGTGACACGCACCAGCATCTTGACAATAAACACCAGCAGGCCCGGCAGCAAGGCTGGGCCGAAGCCGGACATCGCAGAAAGCCCCCCGGACAGCGCACCGAACAAAGCGGCCGACAGCAAGGCATAGGCCACCGCCAGCAAAACCGCCGTCAGCACACTGGCCCAGTCCACGCGCGACTGCGCCAGTGCCTTGGGAAGAACGCGCCGCAGGGGCTTGACCAACCAGTCCGTCACGGCCATCACAAAGTAGCCCGGTTGCGCGTTCATGTTGATGCGCAAGCGGTTCATGTAAGCACGAAGCAACGCCGCCCCGATCAGCACGAAAAAAAGGGTTTCAAGCAGGAAGGTCAGGATTCGGATCACCATGGGTTTTTAACCTGTGCGCAAACACGCCGTGAACAGGCCATCAGCGCCTCGGCTTTTTACTTTGCTTGCGTCCGGCACTGGCTGCCGATTTTTTAACCGCCGCCTTGAGCGCCTGAATAGGCGACCTGGCCGCCCTGCTGCCCGCCGAACTGTTGCCGCGCGCACCGGAGCGCTGCTCGGCACGTTTGCCGCTGTGTTTTTCGACGACCTTACGTGGCAGGGCACGCTCCTGCTCGGGCAGGTCGCCCACGCGCCCACCGGCTTTGTCTTTGAGGGCACGGCTGAGCAGTTCTTCGCCCTCGCGCACCAGGCGAAAATCAATTTTTCGGCCATCCAGGTCGACCCGGCTGACCTGAACGCGCACACGGGTGCCGATGGCGTATCGGATGCCGGTGCGCTCGCCGCGCAGTTCCTGGCGCGCCTCGTCAAAGCGGAAATATTCGCCACCTAATTCGGTGATGTGCACCAAGCCTTCGACATACATGGCATCCAGCGTGACGAAAATACCAAAGCCGGCGGCCGCCGTGACCATGCCGCCAAACTCTTCGCCCAGATGCTCGCGCATGTATTTGCACTTGAGCCAGGCCTCCACGTCGCGGCTGGCCTCGTCGGCGCGGCGCTCGTTGGCGCTGCAATGCAGTCCAGCCGCCAGCCAGGCCAGTTGGTCCACGCTGGTTTTTTTCGGCTTTTGCTCCGGGTCTTTGACCCGGGAGGCCAGTCGTTTGGACAGCTTGGCCACGGCTTCTCCCGGCGTGGGCAAGGTCGGCAGCTGGTATTTGGTCTGGTTCAGGATCGCCTTGATGACGCGGTGCACCAGCAAATCGGGGTAGCGCCGGATCGGGCTGGTGAAGTGCGTGTACGCCTCGTAGGCGAGGCCAAAGTGGCCGTTGTTCATCGGCGTGTAAATCGCCTGCTGCATGGAGCGCAACAGCATCGAATGGATTTGCTGCGCATCGGGCCGGTCTTTGGTGGCGACGGCGATCTGCTGGAACTCGCCCGGTGTCGGGTCGTCGGTGATGGTCATGCCGATGCCGATTGCCTTCAGGTAATTGCGCAGCATGTCCTTTTTCTCGGGCGTCGGGCCTTCGTGCACGCGGAACAGACCGACATGCTTGCTCTGCGAAATGTAGTCGGCCGAACACACGTTGGCCGCCAGCATAGCCTCCTCGATCAGGCGGTGCGCCACGTTGCGGGTACGCGGCACGATTTTTTCAATGCGTCCGGCTTCGTCGCAGACGATCTGGGTTTCGGTGGTTTCAAAATCCACCGCGCCGCGCACGCTGCGTTCCTTGAGCAGCGCCTGGTAAACATCGTGCAGGTCCAGCAAGTGGGGTACCAGCGCCTTGCGCTGGGCCGCTTCCGGACCGCGCGTGTTGGCCAGAATGGCCGCGACTTCGGTATAGGTAAAACGCGCGTGGCTGAACATCACGGCCGGGTAAAACTGGTAGGCGTGGACTTCGCCCTTGGCATTGACCAGCATGTCGCAGACCATGCACAGGCGCTCGACATTCGGGTTCAACGAGCACAGGCCGTTGGACAGTTTTTCTGGCAGCATCGGAATCACGCGGCGCGGAAAATAAACGCTGGTGGCCCGGTCGTAAGCGTCCACGTCAATCGCGCTACCGGTATCCACGTAATGGCTGACGTCGGCAATCGCCACCAGCAGGCGCCAGCCCTTGCCCCGACCCACCTTGGCCGGCTCGCAATAGACCGCATCGTCAAAGTCTCTGGCATCTTCGCCGTCGATGGTGACCAGCGCAATGTCGCTCAGGTCGACACGGTGCTTCTTGTCACCGGGACGCACGGTGTCCGGCAAGGTGCGGGCCAGCGCCAGTGCCGCGTCGCTGAATTCATGCGGAACGCCATATTTGCGCACCGCAATTTCTATCTCCATGCCCGGATCGTCAATTTCGCCCAGCACCTCCTTGACCCGTCCCACGGGCTGGCCAAACAGGGCCGGCGGCTCGGTGAGCTCGACCACCACAATCTGCCCGGTTTTGGCCGCGCCGATGGCACCTTTGGGAATCAGCACGTCCTGACCGTAACGCTTGTCCTCCGGCGCCATCAGCCAAACACCGCTTTCCTGCAACAGGCGCCCGATAATAGGGTTGGACGAGCGCTCGATGATTTCGGTGACCCGACCTTCGGGGCGGTTTTTTCGGTCATGCCGCACGATGCGCGCCTTGACACGGTCTTTGTGCAACACGGCGCGCATCTCATTGGGCGGCAGGTAGATGTCGGCCTCGCCGTCATCGCGCAACACAAACCCATGGCCATCTCGGTGGCCTGAAACGGTTCCTTCAAATTCGGCGAGTAGTCCGGCGCCTGGGCCGGTACTTTGAGTAGTTGTTTTGATAATTTATCTCGCTTCTTGAGATGGTTAAATTGTAAAAAATAACGGAGCTGATTTGCTATCGGTCGGTGATCCGACGTTCCCGTGTACTTTTTGAGCCTCAGAAAATCGACGCAGGGTCGGCTCAAAGCGATGCCGATTTTCACGAGATTTTGTGAGCCCCATAGCACTCATCGCGATCGAATATTTTTAGGATCAGGCCCAGAAAATCGATTCCGCAATGGTACACTGCGGTCTGTGCCCGGGTGGCGGAATTGGTAGACGCGCACGGTTCAGGTCCGTGTATCGCAAGATGTGGAGATTCGAGTTCTCTCCCGGGCACCACGTACACACAAGCTAGCAAACTCAAGCGAGAAAAAGGCCACTGCCAATCCAGTGGCCTTTTTGCTTTTCATGCGCTGATCAAGCGCTTTTTTTACGACCGCCAACAACGCTTTTAGACCGGCACGGCCACAAGGTCATGGCCCTGCGTCCCAACAATGCGGGCCTTGGTAAATTCCCCGACTTTCAGCGTTTTGCTGATTTTTTCGGGAGGCAATAATTTCACACTGCCATCAATCTCAGGCGCGTCGGCATAGCTTCGGCCGATGCCACCTTTTTTACCCATGCCGGGGGCCGAGTCCACCAGCACCTGCATGGTGGCACCTATGCGCTGCTGCAGCTTGCTGCTGGAGACCGCCTCAGCCACTTTCATGAAGCGCGCGCGACGTTCTTCGCGTACTTCCTGCGGCAACATGCCGGGAATGTCGTTGGCTTTCGCGCCGTCCACGGGGCTGTAGGCAAAGCAGCCGGCACGGTCGATCTTCGCTTCGCGCATGAAATCGAGCAGGTCCAAGAACTCGACCTCTGTCTCACCGGGGAAACCGGCGATAAAAGTGCTGCGGATCACAATCTCGGGGCACATCTCGCGCCAGCGCGCAATACGTTCCAGATTTTTCTCGCCGCTGGCCGGGCGCTTCATGCGCTTAAGAACGTCGGGGTGGCTGTGCTGCAAGGGCACGTCCAGGTAGGGCAGCACCTTGCCGGTGGCCATCAGCGGAATCACCTCATCCACGCTGGGATAGGGATAGACATAGTGCAGGCGGACCCAGGCACCGTACGGTTCGGCAAGTTCACCGAGCGTCTGCACCAGCTCAAGCATGCGGGTTTTGACCGGTTTGCCATCCCAGAAACCGGTGCGGTATTTCACATCCACACCATAAGCCGAAGTGTCCTGGCTGATTACCAGCAATTCTTTGACGCCGCCTTCAAACAACGCACGCGCTTCATTGAGCACATCGCCGATCGGGCGCGACACCAGATCCCCCCGCATCGACGGGATGATGCAGAACGTGCAGCGGTGGTTGCAGCCTTCACTGATTTTCAGATACGCATAGTGCCTGGGCGTGAGCTTGATGCCGGCGACGCCAAAAGAATTCGGGACCAGGTCCACAAAAGGATCATGCGGTTTGGGCAGGTTCAGGTGCACCGCGTCCATCACTTCCTGCGTGGCATGCGGGCCGGTCACAGCCAGCACACTCGGGTGCATCTGCCGGACCAGGTTGCCACCGTCAGTACCCGCTTTGGCACCCAGGCAACCGGTCACAATGACCCGGCCGTTTTCGGCGAGCGCTTCACCAATGGTGTCCAGGCTTTCCCTGACGGCATCGTCAATAAATCCACAGGTATTAACAATCACCAGGTCGGCGCCCTCAAAGGTTTTGGAGGTGTGGTAACCCTCGGCGTTTAATTGGGTGAGGATCAACTCTGAATCGGTCAGGGCCTTGGGGCAACCGAGGCTGACAAAACCGATGCGGGGAGCAGAAATCACAGAGGGAATTGGCTGGGGGGAAAGGGCTTGGCTCATGCCCTCCATTGTCTCAGAGCCGGACTGTAATGTAATGACAGACCCTGAAAGAGCACTTGGGCAGAATGATTTGACGCCCGATCAACGCTTGACGCCCAAGGCCGCGAGCATTTGTTCGCGTTGCTTTTGCATTTGCTCCTGCATTTGCGTAAACACGGTTTTTGACTGCTCGACATAGTTGCCCATCATCCCTTGCATCATCGGCGACTGGGAATTGGCAAACTGCGCCCACATCTCCGGCGTCAGCCCCTTGGACTGTTCGGACATCTTGACTTGCAGGTCCATAAAGGACTGAACATTTTTCTCAAGATAAGCGCCCATAAAGCTTTGCATCGCATTGCCGTAAAAGCGGATGATGTTGCCCAGCACCGCTTCAGTGAACATGGGCGCACCGCCGGTTTCTTCTTCCAGAATAATCTGCAGCAAGATGCTGCGAGTCAGGTCCTCGTTGGATTTGGCGTCGCGCACCACAAAGTCGGCAGTGTCCATTACCAGCTGTTTGACGTCGGTCAGCGTGATGTAGGTTGAGGTATCGGTGTCGTAGAGGCGGCGATTCGGGTATTTTTTGATGACACGCGTTGATGCCGCTTTGCCGTTGACGCCCTTGCTTCCTGGCGTGGCTCCGGCGGCGGCACTGCCCGAGGCGTGCGTCGAGTCGGATGTCTGACTCGTTGACTGACTGCTGGACTTGCTTTTTGGCACTGCACGAACTCCTCTGAATGGCTGCCTGCAATGATGCGCAGGTCATGCTTGGATTCTAGGAAGTATGCATGCCCACAATCCCTTGGTTTACCCTGTGTATGCCGTGTACGTCACTGGCTGACAGGGGAAGCATGGCTTCCGGGAATTGGTAGGCGCGATTGGACTCGAACCAACGACCCCCACCATGTCAAGGTGGTGCTCTAACCAGCTGAGCTACGCGCCTAAGGACTGTTCGACCTCGTTATTGTAGCAGGGCAAAACACTATCTTTGGCGGCCGCCCCAACATTTTGGCGACAAAATCAGCGTCGCCGGGCGGAGCGCACACCAGGCACCTCGGCCACAACGGCAAGCACCGGGTTGAGCCGGCCAGAGTCAGCCACCTCCACCGTAAACGTCATCCACGCGGTGCCACCGCGGTTGTCCTTTACCGACTGGGTCTGCACCCCGATCACATTCATTTTTTCCCTGGCAAACACTTCCGAAATATCCCGCAGCAAGCCCTGTCGGTCGGCAGCTTCGACGGTTACATCCACCGGGTAGACAGCGCCGTCGCTGCTTTTAGGCTGGCTCCACTGAACCTCAATCACGCGGTCAGGGCTGCCGCCTGCCATGTTCTTGAAGTTGCTGCAGTCGTTACGGTGAATGCTCACGCCCTTGCCCTTGGTCACAAAACCAAGGATGGCGTCGGGCGGCGCCGGCTTGCAGCATTTGGCCAGTTGCGTCAGCAGGGAATCGATGCCCACGACCAACACCCCACCTTTGCGGCCACGCTCGCCCGACCGGTCATGCTGCTTTGCTTTTTTGGCCAGTACATAGTCATCCTGCGTCGGTAGGGACTCAGGCGGCTTGAGCATGTTTTCGATGGTGCGCAAAGACAGTTCGTCCTTGCCCACCACTTCAAACAAATCCTCGGCGCTTTTGAAGCCGAGCTGCGTAGCCAGGTCCTCCAGCTTCATCGCGGTTTTCCCTTCGCGCTGCAGCAGTTTTTCCACGGCTTCACGCCCCCGCGCCACCGTTTGCGCCATGGCCAGCACATTGAACCAGGCACGCACTTTCGACTTGGCGCGGTGGCTGGTCAGAAAGCCCAGTTCGGGATTGAGCCAATCGCGCGAAGGGCCGCCTTCCTTCGTGGTGATGACCTCCACGGTCTGCCCGTTTTGCAGCGGCGTGTTCAGCGGCACCATGGCGCCGTCGATGCGCGCGCCGCGACAGCGATGGCCCAGGCTGGTGTGCACGCTGTAGGCAAAGTCCACTGCCGTGGCACCCTGTGGCAACTCCACAATGGCTGCCTCGGGCGTCAGCACGTAGATGCGGTCTTCAAACAGACCTTGATTGACGCGCGCTTTTTCCGCCAAAGGCCCCGACAAGTCCCGCTCCCAAGCCAGCAGCTGTCGCAGAACAGCAATTTTTGCGTCGTACTCGCTGCTGGCCGACACACCGCTGTAGCCCTTGGTGCCAGCCTCCTTGTAGGCCCAGTGCGCGGCCACGCCATGCTCGGCATGGTCGTGCATGGCTTGCGTCCGGATCTGGATTTCGACCGCGCGCTGCTGCGCGTCGCGCACTACGGTGTGCAGGGACTGGTATCCGTTGGACTTGGGCTTGGCAATGTAGTCATCAAATTCACCTTCTACCGGCGTGAAGTTCGAATGCGCAAAACCCAGCGCCGCATAGCAGCCGTTCACGTCAGCCGCGATCACCCGCAAGGCGCGGATGTCGAACACCTGCTCAAAATCTAGTGACTTGCCGCGCATCTTTTTGACAATGCTGTAGATGTGTTTGGGCCGGCCCTGCACGAGTGCGGCAATGCCGCTGCGGTTCAAGTCGCGCTCCAGCTGGGCACGGAGCGCTTCCATAAAACCCTCACGCTCGGCGCGTTTTTCATCGAGCAGGCGGGCAATGTCCTTGTAGGTGTCCGGCTCGAGAAAACGGAAGGCCAGGTCTTCCATCTCCCACTTGATTTGCCAGATGCCCAGGCGATTGGCCAATGGCGCAAACACATGCAGCGACTCTCGCGCCACGGCCAGCGGCGCCGGCTGCCGGATGGCGGCAAAGTGGCGCAGGGTTTGCAGACGCGAAGCCAGCCGCAGCATGACCACCCGCAAATCGCGAGAAAACGCCAGCAGCATCTTGCGCACGTTTTCGGTTTGCGCCGCCGGGTCTTCGGTCAGGTGTGCCTTGGCATTGGCTGCTCTAGCCTGCTTCTGCACATTGACCAGCTTGGTGGTTTCAATGGCCAGCGCCGCAAAGTTGGCGCCAAACGCCTTGGCGATGACCTCCTGCGGCTTGTTCAGATGCTCACAGGCATGCACCAGGTAGGTGGCGGCCTGCATCGCCTCGGAGCCTCCAATGGCCCTGAGGATGGAAGCGACGGCGTCCGCGTGGGCTAGTATGTTTTCACCGGTATCCAGCGTTTCGCTGGCAATCAGCGGCTCGGCAAAGGCGCGGGCGCGCGCCAGTGCTTGCGGCTGGTCCGGCAGGCTGTCCGCGGTGGCTGTCACGATGGACGCATTGGTTGTGGGCGCTATGCGCGAGGCGCCAGGCCCGGCCCCGGTACTTTTCATGGCTAATCAGTCAGCTTTTCAAAAAACAATTCAGACAAAAAGAAAATCACCTACCGTGCTGACCTGATCCATCGCCACCAGGGTCGGCGCATGCCCTACCCCTTCAAACTCCACCAGACGGGCTCTCGGACCGCGCTGCGTCATGGCCAGCGCCGTCGCGTGGCTGAGCAAATCCGATTGTGCGCCGCGCAGGATCAGCGTCGGCGCCTTGATGTTGTCATACAGTTGCCACAGCATGGCTTCGCCCTGCCGGGCCGACTCTTCGGTCGCCGCACGCACCGGAACCGCAATGGCCGGGTCGTAATGCAGCATCAGGCCGCCGGCGGCGGCATCGGGCGCCGGCTTGACCATGTGGCGCGACAGCGCCAGCCATTGCTCGGGCGTGTGCGGGCCAAAGCTGGTCGAGATGGCCCACATTGCATCGGCGGCTTGCTGTAGCGAGCTGAAATGCCCGGCCTTGCCGAGGTAAGCCGCAATCCGTTCGATCGCCTGCCACTCGATGGCAGGTCCCACGTCGTTGAGGACCAGCCTGCGGACTGGCGCAGGCAAGTATGCCCCCACGCTTGCCACTGCGTGTGCTGCACTGCCCTCCGAGGGCGCAATCGCGCCCTGGGTCGCCGCGGCGGCGCTCAGGTCCGGCTGGCCAGCGATGGCTATGCCAATCAGCCCGCCCATGCTGGTACCGACCCAGTCGAGGGTCGTTATCGGCGCCTGCTGATGCAAGCGGGCGAGCAGCACCAGCATATCGGCGGCATACATCGGAACCTGGTAACCCATGGGGTCCTTGAGCCAGTCGCTTTTGCCGCGGCCCACCACGTCGGGGCAAACCACCCGAACCTGGTCACACAGGTAACGCGCGAGCACGTCAAAATCCCGGCCCTGGCGCGACAGGCCGTGCACACACATCACCACATGCGGATTGGCCGGGTCGCCCCACTGCCAGTAAGCCATGCGATGGCCACCCGAAGCATCGGGGCAGGATACGTAGTTCAGCGTAGGTTCAGTCATGGCCAAAGGAATCCGGGTTCTAGGCTTGATAATCGCCGAAACAGCTTTTCAGCATTTCACTTGCATCGTCAATCATACGGAGAAACTTCATGCTCAAAGGTAAAACCGCCCTCGTGACCGGCTCCACCAGCGGGATCGGGCTGGGGATCGCCAAATCGCTGGCGGCCCAGGGCGCCAACATCGTGCTCAACGGTTTTGGCGACATCGACGGGCCCAAAGCCCAAATCGCTGCGCTGGGGGTAAAAGTGGCCTACCACGGAGCGGACATGAGCAAGCCCGCCGAGATTGAAGAAATGATGAAGTTTGCCGCCGCGCAGTTCGGGCGCGTGGACATTCTCGTCAACAATGCGGGCATTCAGCATGTGGCAAAAATTGAGGACTTCCCGGTCGACCGATGGGACGCGGTTATCGCCATCAACCTGAGCAGCGCCTTTCACGCCACCCGCCTGGCCCTGCCGGCCATGAAAGCGGCCGAGGGCGGCAAGGGCTGGGGCCGCATCATCAATATCGCATCGGTGCACGGCCTGGTCGGGTCGGCTGAAAAATCGGCCTATGTCGCCGCCAAGCACGGCCTGGTCGGTCTGACCAAAGTCACGGCGCTCGAAAACGCCACCAATGGCGTGACCTGCAACGCCATCTGCCCGGGCTGGGTGCTGACCCCGCTGGTGCAAAAACAGGTGGACGCCAAAGCCGCGGCTGGTGGCCTGACGAACGAAGAAGCCACCCGCCAATTGTTGGGCGAAAAAGAGCCATCGATGCAGTTCACCACGCCCGAAGAGCTGGGTGCCTTGGCCGTGTTTTTCTGCTCCGCCGCCGGCAACAATGTGCGCGGCGCAGCCTGGAACATGGACGGCGGCTGGGCCGCGCAATAAGTTTTCCAAGTCAATGCGGCGAGGCAACCTGCTCGGAAATCCTTTGCAAAATTTTAGCCTTAATGGCCTCTGGCCCTTTAAAAACGGGTGGAATTAGCTATTACTTTAATAGCAAATCGAGCTTTGCCAGCGTGACATTTGCTGGCATGTACCCGGCACTATTTCAAGTTCGCGATACCGGACGTGAAAACGTCAATGCCGCCACGCTGGGTTTGAAACACCGTTTGTAAGTGGTTCAGCCAAAAAAAAACCAAGTCGCAAGGACTTGGGGCTTGAGTTCTGGTGGGCGGTGGAGGCTTGCAAAACCACATTCAAGCAAGAAGCGCCGCGCCGAAAATGCATCGCGGGTCATTTGCAAGGTGGCTACCTTGACGCGCGCCGTTTCTCTTGAGCGCCTTAGAAACGACAAGTTCATTTGGCGAGCAGGTCGTGGCGCGTATTTGATCCAAGACAGCCAGCACGTTACCTGGTTGAGTGAGGTCATTGCTCAAGAGGTTGACGATATCGAGCAAGCACGTGAGGTGATTCAAGCGCGAGCCGCGGCGACGTCCATTCCAGTAGCAACTGCACGCGGACTGGAAGATAAGCCATGAGGGTGGTAGATCACCTGATGGGGTG
>JBKJZS010000356.1:0-6843 GCA_046714915.1 Polaromonas sp.
GCCCAGGAGGCGCGGTACGCGCGCAGGCTGGGCTACCGCGCCAAAAGCGTCGTCCGTGTGGACCACGCCGCGGCGATTCTTGCGGCCCTGATCCCGAGCGACGCCCAGCAGGACCAGGCGCGGCGGACAGTGGAAGCTTTTGAGGCAGCCCGCGCGCGCGGCGAGGATCGCGCACTGGTCGATGGCCTCTGGGTCGAGGTACCGACCTATCTCAATGCGAAGAGATTGCTCGCGCAGCCGTAAGCGCTGGTCGAATGACGCCCAACCCGGCAGTCAAGTGGGACTGCGTAAAAGCGCGCTGCCCCTTACTTCGACGTTGAGGCTGTATTTTTAGTCCCCATTCGTCCGCCAGACCCCACAGCCTGCGCAAATATCGATCTCCCCGCGGAGATGCGCCCCAGGCGCCAGGCGCTGCCCTTTCCCCCTAGGCTTTCCAGCTGCGCAGCAACATCCACTGGCAGGTCGCCGCGCCCAGCGCCAGCAGCGCGTAGCTGGCCATCTTGCCGTCGCGGCCAAAAATCACCAGTCCGGCCAGCAGGAGCAACACAGACGCTATGAAAACAATAGCTAATTGGGCAATTATAGAAAGGGCTGCAGGCCTTTTTGACCTTAAGAATCGGGAGAAAAGCCGGGCAAAAAGCACTACCATCAGCGCGACAAATGCCGCCGGCGCCATGAAATTGAGCAATTGATTGGTCAGATTGAGCGCGGTCATTGGCGTGCGATCATGCAGTGGCGGCTTGCAGGGGTGAGGCGCGGACAGCGGCGGCCCTGCGCAAGGATTTTCCCGCTATCCGGGGTGATTGAAAGAATGTAAGCCCTGACCATCCCTTCAATTTTATAATCTGCACATGTCAGTCTGGGCCTTAGGCATCAACCATACCACCGCACCGCTGGATTTGCGCGGGCGTTTTGCCTTTGCGGTCGATCAGATTGAACCGACTTTAAAAGGTTTGCGCGAGTCTTTGGCGCGCCAGCCCGAAGCCACGCTGCTGTC
Source organism: Polaromonas sp. (assembly GCA_046714915.1). Taxonomy (GTDB): domain Bacteria; phylum Pseudomonadota; class Gammaproteobacteria; order Burkholderiales; family Burkholderiaceae_C; genus Polaromonas. The sequence goes on from JBKJZS010000356.1 coordinate 998, forward strand.
CACCTGCAACCGCACCGAGATTTATTGCGCCGGCGACAAGCCCGACCTCGAACACACCCTTCAATGGCTGGCGCACCACGGCGGCGTCTCGCCAGCCCTCCTGCGCTCGCATGCCTACACGCTGGAAGGCGACCAGGCCGCGCGCCATGCCTTTCGCGTCGCCAGCGGCCTCGATTCAATGGTGCTGGGCGAGCCACAAATCCTGGGCCAGATGAAAGAGGCGGTGCGTGCCGCCGAAGACGCCGGCGCCATGGGCAGCACGCTGCACCAGTTGTTCCAGCGCTCTTTCGCGGTGGCCAAAGAGGTGCGCAGCAGCACCGAAATCGGCGCGCACAGCATCAGCCTGGCCGCAGCGTCGGTCCGGCTCGCTGGCCAGCTGTTTGAAGATCTGGGTGATATCCGGGTGCTGTTCGTCGGCGCCGGTGAGATGATTGATCTGGCCGCCACCCATTTCGCCGCCAAAAATCCGAAAGCGATGACCGTAGCCAACCGCACACTGGAGCGCGGCGAAAAACTGGCCAGCCGCTTTGGCGCCGAGGTCATGCGCCTGGCGGATCTGCCCAACCGCTTGCACGAGTTCGACGTCGTGATCAGTTGCACCGCCAGCACCTTGCCCATCATCGGCCTTGGGGCGGTCGAGCGCGCCGTCAAGCTGCGCAAACACCGCCCGATGTTCATGGTCGATCTGGCCGTGCCGCGCGACATCGAGCTGGAAGTTAAAGCGTTGCCGGATATTTACCTGTATACCGTGGACGATTTGGCCCATGTGGTGCAGACCGGCAAGGACAGCCGGCAAGCGGCGGTGGCGCAGGCCGAAGTCATCATTGACGCGGGTGTGCAGAACTTCATGCGCTGGCTGGGCCAGCGGAGCACTGTCCCGCTGATCCAGCAACTCAATGCGCAAACTGACGAATGGCGCTCCGCCGAGATTGCCCGCGCCAAAAAACTGCTGGCCAAAGGGGAGTCAGTCGATGCGGTGCTCGATGCCCTGTCGCGCGGTCTGACGCAAAAAATGCTGCATGGCGCACTGGCCGAATTGCATGCCGGCGATGCAGAAAACCGTGAAGCGACGGCGCAAACCGTCTCCCGTCTGTTTTTGCGCGGCAACCCGCCCAAAGAACTCAAAGAGCGTTAGCGCCAATTCCGCAGCTGTCACAGCTTGTACACCGGGCTGGCGCCGCCCACGCTGCGGGTCTGGCCGGGTGCTTGTCCCAACCGTTTCTGCCTCAGGGCGTTCTTTTCGATGAAACCTTTTCTACGCCACACCCTGGACCGCCAGATTTTCCGCCTGCACGAGCTGGACGCGCTGCTGTCGGCCAGCGATGTGGTCAGCAACATGGAGCGCTTTCGCAACCTGACGCGCGAACATGCCGAAGCCAGCATTGTGGTCCTGCAGTACAAGCGGCTGAGGGCGCGCGAGGCCGATCTGGCCAATGCGCAAGTCATGCTGATCGAGGCCAGGGACGACCCGGACATGGCCGGCCTGGCCGAGGAGGAAATCGCTGCGGCACAAGCCGACATCGCCAGACTGGACGAGGCGCTGCAACTGATGCTAATCCCCAAAGACCCGGACGATGCACGCCCGGCCTTTGTCGAGATCCGCGCTGGTGCCGGCGGAGACGAGTCGGCGCTGTTTGCGGGCGACCTGTTTCGCATGTACACCCGCTACGCCGAGCGCAAACGCTGGGCCATCGAGATCATCAGCGAATCGGCCAGCGAACTGGGTGGCTACAAGGATGTGGTGCTGCGCATTGACGGCCCGACAGATGCCATGGGGGTGGGCGTTTACGGCAAGCTGCGCTTTGAGTCGGGCGGCCACCGCGTGCAACGCGTGCCAACCACCGAAACCCAGGGCCGCATCCACACCAGCGCCTGCACCGTCGCCGTGCTGCCCGAGCCTGACGAGGCAGTCGCCATCCAGATCAATCCGGCCGACCTGCGCATAGACACCTACCGGGCCAGCGGTGCCGGCGGCCAGCACATCAACAAAACCGATTCGGCGGTTCGCATCACCCACCTGCCAACCGGTATCGTGGCCGAATGCCAGGAAGGCCGAAGCCAGCACGGCAACAAGGCCCAGGCGCTGAAAGTGCTGACCGCCCGCATCCATGAAAAAGACCGTTCCGAGCGCGCCGCCAAGGACGCCGCCATGCGCAAGGGCCTGATCGGCAGCGGCGACCGCAGCGACCGCATTCGTACCTACAACTTCCCGCAAGGGCGCCTGACCGACCACCGCATCAACCTGACACTGTACAAGCTGCTAACGATCATGGAGGGCGATCTGGACGATGTACTCACCGCCCTGCAGGTGGCGCGCGGCGCCGAACTGCTGGCAGAGCTGGAAACGGCTTCAAACGGCTGAAACCCGGAATTTCAGGATTCACATCGGCCTCCCTCCCCTCAAGGGCGGGCAAAAGAAGCGCCTGAAAAGACGCTCATCTCGAATGGCGCTTTTTTGCGCGACCACCCCCCAGGAAGATTAAGCTCTCGGAGGCCGCGCAATCCGCCAAGCGACAAGCGCGGAGGCCTATGCCTTAATCGCGGACAATACCCTCATGGACTGGTTAGACAACATCGGTTGGGACGACAGGGGCTTGGTCCCGGTCATTGCGCAGGAGGCTTCCAGCGGCGACGTGCTCATGTTTGCCTGGATGAACCGCGAGGCGCTCCAGAAAACAGCGGAGCTCGGGCAGGCTGTGTATTTCAGCCGCTCGCGCGGGCGTCTGTGGCACAAGGGCGAAGAGTCCGGTCACCTGCAGACCGTCCACGAGATCCGGCTGGACTGCGACAACGACGTGATATTGCTCAAGGTCACGCAACTCGGGCACACGCCCGCCAACCCAGGGGCGCCTTCACCGTCGATTGCCTGCCATACCGGCCGCCACAGCTGTTTTTTTCATCTCTACCAAGACGGCCAGTGGGTGGTGACCGACCCGGTTCTGAAAGACCCGAGAAACATTTATAGAAAAACATGACTTCAAACGACTCCCTGCTGCGCCTTGCGCAAATCATTGAAAGTCGCAAGCCGGCGCAAGGCGGCGACCCGGAGACCAGCTACGTAGCGCGCCTGCTGCACCAGGGCCCGGACGCCTTCCTGAAAAAAATCGGTGAAGAAGCCACCGAAACGGTCATGGCCGCCAAAGACCTGGACCATGGCGGCTCGACACCCCAACTTAAGACCAAACTGGTTGGCGAAGTGGCCGATTTGTGGTTTCACAGCCTGATTGCATTGGCGCACTACGGCTTGAGCCCGGCTGACGTGATTGCCGAACTGGAGCGGCGCGCAGGTACCAGTGGCATTGAAGAAAAAGCACTGCGCAAAGCCCGGGGCCGTGAAGCCGCCGAAAAATAACAACTCCATCCACACCGGAGCAGACCCATGAGCAAAACCGATTTGGCCGAACTCGACCACAAAAATTCCACCGACCGCACCATCATGCATGTGCTGTACGGCCTGCACACGCTGGCCTGGTTCAGTGGCGGTGTTTTTGCAGTGATCGCGCTCATCATCAACTACATTCGGCGCGGCGACGAGTCCGATGCGCTGTACATCGACCACCACAATTACATGATCCAGACCTTTTGGTGGACGCTGATGTGGCTGGTGCTGCTGTCGCCACTGTGGCTGCTGTTCATGCTGCCCGGCATGCTCGCCTATGGCCTGGTCTGGCTTTGGTATTTGTACCGCTGCATCCGGGGCTGGATGCGCTTCACCAGCAACCGGCCCGCCACCAAACCCGCTTCCCTTTGATCACCCCTCCTCGCCCGCATCCATGAGCCAGCCCAGCACCTCCACCCCCGATACCTGCATTTTTTGCAAAATCGCAGCCGGTAAAATCCCCAGCCGAAAAGTCTACGAAGACGATGACATTTTCGTGTTCCATGACCTCCACCCTTGGGCGCCGGTGCACTTTTTGATGATTCCGAAGCTGCACATTGCGTCGATGGCGCAGCTCGAGGCGGAGCACGAAGCGCTGCTGGGACGCATGATGGTGCTGGCCCCCAAGCTGGCGCTGGCGGAAGGCTGCAATCCCTACCCCGAAGGCGGTTTTCGAATTGTTACGAACACCGGTGCCGAGGGCGGTCAAGAGGTGCATCATCTGCACCTGCATGTGATTGGCGGCCCCCGGCCCTGGTTGCGAGGGTAAATGCCCCTTGCAGGACCACGGTTCCACCTTAAATGCTACTGGCGCCGGCTTGTCATGCGGGTGAGGTGGTCAATGCTCGCCCTCCCGGTCATTGGGGCCGCAAGACCTTTAGAATGACTACAGTGTTGTGCAAAATTTCAATTACGGCTTAGGAGAGAACTATGGGCTCATTTTCCATTTGGCATTGGCTGATTGTTTTGTTGATCGTGGTGATGGTGTTCGGCACCAAAAAGCTCAGAAATATGGGCGGTGACCTCGGCGGTGCCGTCAAGGGCTTTAAGGACGGCATGAAAGAAGGCGGACAGAACGTCGATGAAAAAGCCGCTGCGGCCGGCCAGGTCAGCCATGCACTGAACGCCGACAAAACCACGATCGACGTGGAAGCCAAGCAGAAGTCCTGAAGAATGCTCGCCCCCACGCTTGCCGCTTTGCGTATTGCGCTGCCCCCCAAGGACGCGCATTCCAGCTTGGGGCGGCTTGGCGCTCGGACTGAGTCCGTATGATTGACATCGGCCTTTCTAAAATCGCCCTCATCGGTGCCGTGGCGCTGATCGTGATAGGCCCCGAAAAATTACCCCGTGTTGCCCGGATGGTGGGTACCCTGCTGGGCAAGGCGCAGCGTTATGTGGCAGACGTCAAGCAGGAAGTCAGCCGCTCGATGGAGCTGGACGAACTTAAAAAGATGAAGGATTCGGTTGAGGGCGCCGCCCGCGATGTCGAGAACTCCATCCAAACCAACGCCAGCGACTTTGAAAAATCATGGGCTGAAACCACCGGCACGGCGTCGGATGGTGAACTGCCGGGCATGATCAGTTTTCCTGAGTACCGGCATCCGAAAAGGAACTGGCGGCTCAAGCAAGGCGCCACCCCGCAGTGGTACAAAGCCCGCGCGGGTGTTCGTACCAAGGCGCTTTCTGGCGCTGCGCGCGTGGCACGCTTTCGCCCGCCGTCCAGCCGCAATGCTTAATTTAAGTGCCGGGTCACCGGCACCTGCTCTCCAGCGCAAATCTTCCCTATGAGCGACCCCAACACTGACAAGCCCGACGAACTCGCGGGTACCGAGCAGCCTTTTGTGCAGCATCTGATGGAGCTGCGCGACCGGATGATCAAGCTGGTGATTGCCATCGGCGTTGCGGCGGCCCTGCTCGCCATCTACCCCGGCCCCGCCGTGCTGTTTGATCTGCTGGCCGCGCCGCTGGTCGCCACGCTGCCCAAGGGCGCTTCGCTGATTGCTACCTCGGTGATCTCGCCCTTTCTGGTGCCACTGAAAATCCTGTTGATGGCGGCCTTCATGCTGGCGTTGCCGGTGGTGCTATACCAGGTCTGGGCGTTCGTTGCGCCGGGTCTGTATACGCATGAAAAGAAACTGGTGATGCCGCTGGTGGTATCCAGTACGCTGCTGTTTTTTGTGGGCGTGGCTTTCTGCTACTTCTTTGTCTTCGGGCAGGTGTTCAAATTCATCCAGAGCTTTGCACCCAAATCGATTGTCGCGGCGCCTGACATCGAGGCCTACCTCGGCTTTGTGCTGAGCATGTTCCTGGCCTTTGGCATGGCGTTTGAAGTGCCGATTGCAGTCGTCGTGCTGGCGCGCATGAACATTGTCAGCATCGAAAAACTCAAGAGCTTTCGCGGCTACTTCATTGTGCTGGCCTTTGTGATCGCCGCCATCGTCACGCCGCCGGACGTGGTCTCGCAGCT
>JBKJZS010000357.1:0-5800 GCA_046714915.1 Polaromonas sp.
AACTCAGGCGCTTTGTCGTTGTTTTAGCGATTATTTACGCAGGCCAAGCTTGGCAATCAACGCAACATAACGGGCCGCGTCCTTGGACTTGAGATAGTCCAGCAGCTTGCGGCGGCGGCTCACCATGCGCAGCAGGCCACGGCGACCGTGGTTGCCAAGACCGACGCCAAGCCGGGCCAGGACTTCTTTCCCCTGACGGTGGACTACCTGGAAAAAACCTACGCGGCCGGCCGCATTCCCGGCAGCTTTTTCAAGCGCGAAGGCCGTCCCAGCGAATTCGAAACGCTCACCTCACGCCTGATCGACCGCCCGATTCGCCCGCTATTTCCTGAAGGTTTTTTCAACGAAGTGCAGGTCGTGATCCACGTGCTGTCGCTCAATCCTGAAGTCGAAGGTGACATTCCTGCGCTGATCGCTTCGAGCGCCGCGCTGTCGATCTCCGGCATTCCGTTCAACGGCCCGATTGGCGCCGCTCGCGTGGCCTGGATCGACGGCCAGTACGTGCTGAACCCTGGCAAGACCCAGCTGAAAGACTCCAGCATGGATCTGGTGGTTGCCGGTACGGAGGCCGCTGTGCTGATGGTCGAATCCGAAGCCAAGCAACTGTCTGAAGAAATCATGCTTGGGGCCATCGTGTTTGGCCATGAGCAGGGCAACATTGCCATCAACGCGATTCATGAACTGGTTCGTGATGCCGGCAAGCCGGTTTGGGACTGGCAAGCGCCTGCAAAAAACGAGCCGCTGATCGCCAGAGTGGGCGAGCTTGCTGGTGGCAAGCTGCAAGCGGCTTACCAAATCCGTGCCAAACAGGCCCGCACACAAGCTTGCCGCGTGGTGACTTCAGAAGTCATGGCTGCGCTCAAGGCAGACGGCACCCCATTTGATGGCGTTGCCGTTGAAGGCATGCTGTTCGACATCGAAGCCAAAATTGTCCGTAGCCAGATTCTGGCCGGCGAGCCACGCATCGACGGCCGCGACACCCGTACCGTGCGCGCCATTGAAATCCGCAACAGCGTGCTGCCGCGTACCCACGGCTCGGCCCTGTTCACACGCGGCGAGACCCAGGCACTGGTCGTCACCACGCTGGGCACCGAGCGCGATGCGCAGCGCATCGACGCGCTGTCTGGCGACTACGAAGACCGCTTTATGCTGCACTACAACATGCCTCCGTTCGCCACCGGCGAAACCGGCCGTGTCGTCAGCCCCAAGCGCCGCGAAATTGGCCACGGCCGGCTGGCGAAGCGCGCGCTGATTGCCGTGCTGCCGACCAAAGAAGAGTTTCCGTACACCATGCGGGTGGTCAGCGAAATCACCGAGTCCAACGGCTCGTCATCCATGGCCTCGGTCTGCGGTGGCTGCCTGTCGCTGATGGATGCGGGCGTTCCCATGAAAGCCCATGTGGCCGGTATCGCCATGGGTCTGATCAAGGATGACAACCGCTTTGCGGTGCTGACCGACATCCTGGGTGACGAAGATCACCTCGGAGACATGGACTTCAAGGTGGCGGGCACCACCGCCGGTATCACCGCGTTGCAAATGGACATCAAGATCCAGGGCATCACCAAAGAGATCATGCAGGTGGCACTGGCCCAGGCGAAGGAAGCGCGCATGCACATTTTGGGCAAGATGCAGGACGCCATGGGCGAAGCCAAGGCCGAAGTGTCCGACTTTGCGCCGCGCCTGTACGTGATGAAAATCAACCCCGAGAAGATTCGCGACGTGATCGGCAAGGGCGGCGCCGTGATTCGTGCGCTGACCGAAGAGACCGGCACGCAGATCAACATTGAGGAAGACGGCACCATCACCATCGCCTCGAACGACAGCGCCAAGGCGGACGAGGCCAAGCGCCGCATCGCTGAAATCACCGCCGAAGTTGAAATCGGAAAAATTTACGAAGGCGCGATCACCAAGATTCTGGACTTCGGCGCGCTGGTCAACCTGCTGCCCGGCAAGGATGGCTTGCTGCACATCAGCCAGATTGCCCATGAGCGTGTGGAGCGGGTCACCGACTACCTGACCGAAGGTCAGATCATCAAGGTCAAGGTTCTGGAGACCGACGAAAAAGGCCGCGTCAAGCTGTCCATGAAGGTGCTGCTGGACCGTCCTGCGCAAGGCCAGGACCAAGGATAAGTTGCTATCTGTTTTGTAGCTGATGGCGCCCGTCTCTCCGGTTCTGCAGCTGCAAACGACTAGTCATTCTATGAAAGCAGTTGAAATTACTTCCTACGGTCCGCCCGACGTTCTGCGTCTGGGCGAACGGCCTGCGCCGCTCGCTGGTGCGGGCGAGTTGCTCATCCGCGTGAGCGCCAGCGGCGTGAATCGGCCCGATGTATTGCAGCGCACCGGCAACTACCCGGTGCCGCCGGGTGCCTCGGATATCCCGGGGCTGGAAGTTGCCGGCGAAATCGTTGACGGTGACGCGCAGGCCATGGCGGAGGCTGGCTTCAAGATCGGCGACCGCGTTTGTGCGTTGGTCGCCGGGGGCGGCTATGCTGAGTCGTGCGTGGCTCCCGTCGGGCAGTGCCTGCCGGTGCCACGAGGCCTGAGCGACGTGGAAGCGGCGTCGCTACCGGAGACCTTCTTTACGGTCTGGAGCAATGTTTTTGAACGTGCCCGCTTGCAACCCGGCGAGACCTTGCTGATTCAGGGCGGCTCCAGCGGTATTGGCGTGACAGCCATCCAGCTGGCCAAAGCGCTGGGCGCGACGGTGCTGGTCACCGCGGGTAGCGACGACAAGTGCGCCGCTTGTCTGGCTCTTGGAGCCGACCATGCCATTAATTACAAGACCACTGACTTCGTTGAGGAGGTCAAGAAGCTCACGCATGGCGCGGGGGTCAACGTCATCCTTGACATGGTTGCCGGGAGCTACGTCTCGCGCGAGGTGGTGAGTCTTGCTGAAGACGGCCGACTCGTCATCATTGCGGTGCAGGGTGGTGTCAAGGCCGAGTTCAATGCAGGCCTGGTGCTGCGTAAACGGTTGACGATTACCGGCTCAACCTTGCGCCCGCGCTCGCTCGAGTTCAAGACTGCAATTGCCAGGGCGCTGAAGGATAGAGTCTGGCCATTGATAGCCAGTGGTGCGATCAAGCCGGTGATTCACAGCACGTTTGCCGCGGCCGATGCCGCCCAGGCCCATGCGCTGATGGAGTCCAACCAGCACATTGGCAAAATCGTTTTGACCTGGTAGGCAGCCAAAGCCATGAAAAAACTGATTGCGGGAAACTGGAAGATGAATGGCAGCCTGGCCGCCAACGAGGCCTTGCTGCGGGAGCTGGTTGCTGGTCTGCCAGCGCCGCTGCGTTGTGACGTGGCGGTCTGCGTCCCTGCGCCTTATCTGGCGCAGTGGCAGGCGCTGGCCCAGACCCTGTCCGGACTGTTGGATATTGGTTTGGGAGCGCAGGACGTATCTGGCGAGCTTTCAGGGGCGTTCACCGGCGAAGTGAGTGCGCCCATGCTCAAGGAGTTTGGTTGCCGCTACGTCATCGTCGGTCATTCGGAGCGCCGCCAGTACCACGGTGAAACAGACACTGTGGTGGCGCAGAAAGCCCAGCAGGCGCTGTCGGCAGGGATCACCCCGATTGTGTGTGTCGGCGAAACGCTGGCGCAGCGAGAAGCAGGTGAAACGGAAGCCGTCGTCAAGCGCCAGCTGGCTGCCGTGGTTCATACCAACGGTCATTGCATCAGCGAGATCGTGGTGGCCTATGAACCGGTCTGGGCGATTGGCACCGGCAAGACGGCGACACCCGATCAGGCGCAGGCCGTGCATGCTGTGCTGCGGGCTCAGCTCAAGGCAGCGACCGATCACTCGGATCGGGTGAAAATTTTGTATGGCGGCAGCATGAATGCGACCAACGCAGTCTCGCTCTTGGGCCAGCCCGACATAGATGGCGGCCTGATTGGTGGCGCTTCGCTCAAGGCTCGGGAACTTTTGACGATTATTGCCGCCGCCGTCTGATCGGCGGAGTACGCTATTAAATTAGGAATAGATATGAACGTTTTGTTAACCACGGTTCTGGCGCTCCAGATGATTACCGCCCTGGTCATGATTGGCCTGATTCTGGTCCAGCACGGCAAGGGTGCCGACATGGGGGCTGCTTTTGGCAGCGGCGGGTCCGGCAGCCTGTTTGGGGCCAGCGGCAGTGCCAACTTCCTGTCCCGCACGACGGCGGTGCTGGCGGCCGTGTTTTTTGCCTGCACCTTGATGCTGGCCTATTTCGGCAACGCGCCTCAGCCAACCGGCTCCAGTGTGCTCGAAGGTGCCGCGCTGACTGCGCCCGCGCCGGCCGCTTCGGGCGCCGCCCAAATCCCGGGCACGGCAGCACCCGCACCGACTGCCGGCGCAGTGGCTGTGCCGCCCGCGAAAGCGGCCTCTGGCGCAGGCCAAATCCCGACGAAATAGCGCGATTAAGACACTGCCTCCCGCAGGGAGCAGCGCAATTTCAGGGTAAACTCTGGGACTGTCCGGAAAGCCAAAAACTGCAAGGTTTCCTCATGCCATCCGGACAGTTAGAACCGCGGACGTGGTGAAATTGGTAGACACGCTATCTTGAGGGGGTAGTGGCGAAAGCTGTGCGAGTTCGAGTCTCGCCGTCCGCACCACACTTAAGGGAACCCGGTCAGCGCTGCACAGGCGGGACGGAGGGGCCTGAACAGCAAACTGGCACAAAGCACAAGCGGCTTGCAGAAGTTGAATCGACGATGAATCTCGACCAATACCTCCCCGTTCTGTTGTTTATTCTGGTAGGCGTGGCGGTCGGTGTTGTGCCCCAGTTGCTGGGCCGCCTGCTCGGTCCGAACAAGCCGGACAGCGAGAAAAATTCCCCTTATGAGTGCGGCTTCGAAGCCTTCGAAGATGCCCGCATGAAATTCGATGTGCGCTATTACCTGGTCGCCATCCTGTTCATTATTTTTGACCTTGAAATTGCGTTCCTTTTTCCCTGGGCGGTGGCGCTGAAGGAAATCGGCGCGGTCGGTTTCTGGTCGATGATGATGTTCCTGGGTATTTTGGTCGTGGGTTTTGTCTACGAGTGGAAAAAAGGTGCGCTGGATTGGGAATGAGCAAAAGGATTCCAGGGGTTCTTCGCGACATGTTTCGCCAAAAAGTTCACCACTGAAGGTACGGTATGTCACTTGAAGGTGTTTTTAACGAAGGTTTCATGACCACGAGCTACGACTCGGTGGTCAACTGGGCCAAAACGGGATCGCTCTGGCCCATGACGTTCGGACTGGCCTGTTGTGCCGTCGAGATGATGCACGCCGGTGCGGCGCGTTACGACCTCGACCGCTTCGGCATGCTGTTTCGTCCGAGCCCGCGGCAGTCCGACCTGATGATTGTGGCCGGCACGCTGTGCAACAAGATGGGTCCGGCGCTGCGCAAAGTGTATGACCAGATGTCTGAGCCGCGCTGGGTGCTGTCCATGGGTTCCTGCGCCAACGGAGGCGGCTACTACCACTACAGTTATTCGGTGGTGCGCGGCTGCGACCGCATTGTGCCGGTGGATGTGTACGTGCCGGGCTGTCCGCCCACGGCCGAGGCGCTGATGTACGGCATTATTCAACTGCAGCAGAAAATCCGCCGCACCAACACCATTGCGAGGGCTTGATGGGTCCTCTGCATCCTGCTACTGCTGAACAACTCGCAGCTACTGTTGCTGCCGCTCTCGGTGAAAAAGCCAGACGCGTGAGCGTTGCGTTTGGTGAACTGACGGTCGTCGTGGCTGCGCCCGATTACCTCGCCGCTGCCCTGATTCTGCGCGATACCCCGGGCTGCCAGTTCGAACAACTGATCGACCTGTGCGGC
>JBKJZS010000358.1:0-2527 GCA_046714915.1 Polaromonas sp.
GCGGTCTGCTGGAACTGGCCGCCAATGCGCCCGTCGGTCAGGATATTCGTGAGCACCTGCAGCTTGACGACACCTTGTTCACCCTCAAGCTGACGCCCAATCTGGAGCACTGTCTGAGCGTGTACGGCATCGCCCGCGAAGTCGCTGCCCTGACCGGGGCGCCTTTGAAAACACCGTCTTTCCCACCGGCCGTTGTGGCCAGCGCGGACACGCTGCCGATCCGGGTCAGCGCGCCGGATTTGTGCGGCCGCTTTTCCGGCCGCATCGTCCGCCATGTCAACACCCAGGCAGCGACTCCACGGTGGATGGTGGACCGGCTGGCGCGTTGCGGCCAGCGCAGTGTCACCGCGCTGGTGGATATTTCGAACTACGTGATGTTCGAGCTGGGCCGGCCTTCGCATATTTTTGACCTCGACAAGATTCAGGGCGGACTGGACGTTCGTTGGGGCAAGCCGGGCGAACAGCTCAAGCTGCTCAATGGCAACACGGTGACGGTGGACGAAAAGGTCGGCGTGATTGCCGATGCGGTGCAGGTCGAGTCACTGGCCGGCATCATGGGTGGGGACGCCACTGCGGTGTCGAATCAGACCAAAAATGTATATGTCGAAGCCGCGTTCTGGTGGCCCAAGGCGATTGCCGGGCGCTCACGCCGCTTCAACTTTTCCACCGATGCCGGCCATCGTTTTGAGCGTGGCGTGGACCCCGGCCAGACGGTCGAACACATCGAGCGCATCACGCAGCTGATCCTGGATGTCTGCGGCTTGCCGGACACGATCTGTGGCCCCATCGACGATGTGCAGGCAAATGTGCCAGAAGCCGCACCGGTGACGCTGCGGGTCGCGCGGGCCGCCAAGGTCATTGGCATGCCGTTGACCCAGACGCAGTGTGGGGATGCCCTCAGGCGCCTTGGTTTAACGGTGCTGGAGGCCGAGGGTACGCTGACGGTCACACCGCCGAGCTACCGCTTTGACCTGCAGATCGAGGAAGACCTGATCGAAGAAGTGGTGCGTATGGTCGGCTACAAACACCTGCCGAATACGCCACCGCTGGCGCCCATCACCGCCAGGATAGGGCCTGAGTCACGTCGCAGCCCGTTTGCCATGCGCCGCGCACTGGCCGCGCTGGGCTACCAGGAAACCATCAATTTCAGATTTGTCGAAGAGCGCTGGGAGCATGAACTCGCTGGCAACCAAAGTCCGATCAAACTGCTGAACCCGATTGCCAGCCAGATGAGCGTGATGCGTTCGTCATTGCTGGGTTCTTTGCTCCAGGTTCTCCGCTTCAACCTGGATCGCAAAGCCAGCCGGGTCAATGTCTTTGAACTGGGTCGGGTATTTTTGCGCGACGCCCATAGCCAGAACACCGACACCACGGTCGCCGGCTTTGACCAGCCGATGCGGGTCGCGGGTCTGGCTTATGGCCCGCGGGAGGCGCTGCAATGGAGCGAGTCCGACAAGGGGGTCGATTTCTTCGACGTCAAAGGTGACGTGCAGGCCCTGCTGGCACCGATGGAAGCGGTGTTCACGCCTGCGACCCACCCGGCCATGCATCCCGGCCGTTGCGCCAGCGTCGCGATTGACGGTGTGGACATCGGCTTTGTCGGCGAGTTGCACCCTCAGTGGCGGCAGGGCTACGAGCTGGTGCACGCGCCCATTCTTTTTGAGTTGGCGCTCGATGCCCTGCTGCAGCGCCGGATTCCGCGCTTCCAGCCGGTGAGCAAGCTCCAGCCGGTGGAGCGTGATGTCGCGATCATCGTCGCAGAAGGGGTCACGCATGCAGCGCTGATGGCCTCCATCCAAAGTGCCGACACCGCAGGCTTGCTCAAGTCTGCCACCTTGTTTGACATCTACAGGCCGCAGCAAGCCAATGCTGTGATGCAGCTTGGCGAAAAAAGCCTGGCGGTGCGCTTGGTGCTTTGCAGTGAGGACGCTACACTGACCGACGGACAAATTGAGGCAGTCATCAGGGCGGTGCTTGAAAATCTCCAGACCAGTCTGCAGGCGCGTTTGCGTGCTTGAGCTTTTACTACAAAACAACAGTCATCAGGGAGGAACGCGCCGTGGAATTTTCCGTTGAAAGTCTTGAGAGCTCCGCGCTGACCAAAGCCCATCTGGCGGAGTTGCTGTTTGAGCAGATCGGCTTGAACAAGCGTGAATCCAAAGACATGATCGATGCTTTTTTTGATCTGATTTCCGACAGCCTGGTTGACGGCAGCGATGTGAAAATCTCCGGCTTCGGCAATTTCCAGATCCGCACCAAGGCGCCGCGTCCGGGGCGTAACCCGCGCACCGGAGAGTCCATTCCTATCCAGGCCCGTCGCGTGGTGACCTTCCATGCCAGTCACAAGCTCAAAGAACAGATCCAGGGTCTGTGACCTTATTCCGCTGGAGCGACGGCAGCACTCAGGCCGTTCAGGCGCTCAATAAGCAGTCAGCGCAGGGTTTGTACCAGTGGGCTGCCAATCTGACCAGCCGATGGCCTGTTCTAGCAGGTGAGCTAAACAACACATCCGTAAAATTCTTTGTAA
>JBKJZS010000359.1:0-2874 GCA_046714915.1 Polaromonas sp.
GCGGACTGCTCGCCATTGTTGGGTTGCTGCTGGTGGTTTTTCGCTCGCCCCTGCGCGTGCTGCGCATCATCGCGCCGCTGGTGGCCGCCGTCATCACCGTCACCGCAGGGCTGGCCGTGTTGGGCCAGCAACTGATTATTCTGCATCTGGTGGGCTTGCTGCTGGTGGTTGCGGTGGGGTCCAACTACGCGCTGTTTTTTGACCGTCCTGATCCGGACACGCCGATCTCGCCCAGCACCCTGGCCTCCATGCTGTTTGCCAACCTCACCACCGTCGCAGGATTTGGCCTGCTGGCGTTTTCCGATGTGGTCATCTTGCAGGCCATGGGCGTCACCGTGGCGCCGGGTGTCATTTTGGCGCTAATTTATTCTGCAATTTTTGCCAGACCCTCCCATGGCTGATCCGCGCTGGCACTCCACACCACTGATCCGCGCAGCCATCGCGCTGCATCTGCTGGCCCTGGTCGCCATCATCACCGACCCGGCACAGTGGCGCTGGGCGCTGGGCGCCGTGCTGGCCAATCACCTGGTGATCGCGGCCACCGGCCTGTGGCCGCGCAGCCACTGGCTGGGTCCGAACTGGACACGGCTGCCCGCAGCTTCCACGGCCAGAAATGAAATTGCCCTGACCATCGACGATGGACCAGATCCCGTCGTCACGCCGCAGGTGCTCGACATACTGGATCACTATGCCGTCCGTGCCACCTTTTTCTGCATTGGGGAACAAGCGGCGCGCTACCCCGATGTATGCCGCGAGATCGCGCGTCGCGGCCACGCCATCGAGAACCATAGCCAGCAGCATCGACACTATTTTTCACTGATGGGTCCGCGTGGCCTGGCGCGTGAATTGCAGGCGGCACAAGACACGCTCACCGAGATTTCCGGGCAGCGTCCGCTGTTCTTTCGTGCCCCGGCCGGCCTGCGCAACCCCTTTCTCGACCCGGTGCTGGCCCGACTCGGGCTCAGGCTCGCCAGTTGGTCAGCGCGCGGTTTCGACACCCGTGTCGGCGATGCCGTGCGCGTTAAAAATAGCTTGACGCACGGCCTGCGAGCAGGTGCCATTTTGCTGCTGCATGACAGACACGCTGCCCTCACGACCGATGGCACACCCGTGATTCTGGCGGTGTTGCCGCCCCTGCTCCATGCCATCCGGCAAACCGGGCTTCGCACCGTCACGCTGCGCGAGGCCCTGCTATGAGCAGCGCCGGGCCACTCCCAAGGCGCTCGTTTCCCCGTGGGGAAACCGGCGCGCAGCGACGCAGGGGGCACGATTGAATCTCACCCCTTCCGGCTTCCTCAAAAAACTTATTTCGCGGGCCGCGGCGCCTTACAAATCGTCGGGCCTCTACGCCTGGTTTTTTGCCCGCGGCAAGCTCGGTGGTGATCCCGTGTTTGCCCACCTGCTGGCCGCAGGTCTGTTGACCGGCCGTCTGCGCATCCTCGACATTGGTTGCGGTCAAGGTCTGCTGACCTCATGGCTGCTCGCCGCCCACGCGTCAGCCGCGGGCGGCCATTGGCCAGCCGTCTGGTCACCCGCGCCGGCTCCCTTGAAGGTGCGGGGTGTTGAACTGATGCCCCACGATGTCGCGCGGGCAGAGCGCGCCCTGGCCCCGGCCGTCCATTCCGGCCAGGCTGAGTTTGTGCAGGCAGACATGTGCAGCGCCGACTTCGGCCAAACCGATGCGGTGGTGATTCTGGATGTGCTGCATTACGTCCCCGTTGCTGCTCAGGATGACGTCCTGCAGCGCGTGCGCCGGTCACTTTCCCCGGGCGGTGTGCTGTTGCTGCGTGTGGGCGATGCCGCCGGCGGCCTGCCCTTTACCATCAGCAACTGGGTCGACCATGTCGTGACCACGCTACGCGGCCACCGCCTCGGAAAACTGTATTGCCGACCCCTCACCGAGTGGCAGAGCGCACTGCAAAAGCTCGGCTTTTTGGTTGAGACGCAGGCCATGAGTCAGGGCACGCCGTTTGCCAATGTGCTGCTTATTGCGCGGCTGCCGTCCACTGCATGACCCCTGACAAGCCCGCTCATCATCGACCCCGTTTGCTAAAATGACTCCGCTAAAAAGTTCACCGTCAGGCACTGTGCAACCCCTTCTGCTTTCGCATTTCACCGCCACCAGTTGCATCGGCCAGGGCCTGGCCCAGACGCTGGCCTCATTGCGGGCGCAGCGAAGCGGCCTGAAAGCCTGTGATTTCGATACGGTAGACCTGGCGACCTGGATCGGCGCCGTTGAGGGCGTGGACAGTGAAGTGTTGCGTCCCGACCTGCGGGCTTTTGATTGCCGCAACAACCGGCTGGCCCAGCTCAGCCTGCGGCAGGACAATTTTGACCAGGCGGTGCGGGCCGCGGCCGCGCGCGTGGGGCACCGGCGCGTTGGAGTCTTTCTCGGTACCAGCACCTCCGGCATCCTGCAAACCGAACTGGCTTACCGGCAGCGCGACGCCGCGACCGGCGCGCTGCCCGCCGGTTTTGTGTATGCCGCCACCCACAACCCCTTTTCTGTGACGGCCTTTGTGCGTGACTATTTTCATCTGGAGGGGCCGGCCATGACGGTCTCTTCGGCCTGTTCTTCCAGCGCCAAAGTCTTTGCCTCGGCACGCCGCATGATGGTCGCCGGACTGATTGACGCGGCCATCGTCGGCGGTGTTGATTCGCTGTGCCTGACGACGCTGTATGGCTTCAACTCGCTGGGCCTCTTGTCAGACCGTCCTTGCCAGCCCTTTGATGCCGGGCGCAAGGGAATCTCCCTCGGCGAAGGCGCCGCCTTCGTGCTGCTGGAGCGGACACCCGCCAACCTGGACACTGGCGCGGTGGTGCTGCGCGGCGTCGGTGAATCCAGCGACGCGCACCACATGTCGGCGCCGCATC
>JBKJZS010000360.1:0-3287 GCA_046714915.1 Polaromonas sp.
AGACGTCGTACTTGTCTTTCATGTTCTTCGATTTCGACTCCACAATCACCACCGACTGGACCGACTGGTGATCGCACTTGCGGTAGAACTGATCGCCCTTGTACCAGTTGTAGCGCAGCTGGCGCAACGCAATGCTGACCTTGAGCGATTCGGTGGACTTGGCTTCACGCACGGCATGCAGCACGCTGCGCACACCGGCATAACCCAGTGCGCCGTAATCCGAGGGCACGGAGCCCCCGTAGGCTTTACGGAATTTGTCGTTGAACACCTTGGCCGCCGGTATCTTGTCTTCCATGCCCCAGTAGTACGACGTGCCGCCGAGAATGCCTTCGAAAGCGTCGGCACCACCGGCCTGACGGGAGGTGTACAGCAGAACAGGCGCAATGATTTTGGTGTTGGCCTTGAGACCAAAATCGGTCGCCTGCTTGGCCGAGTTCACCAGATCCCGGCCGAAATTGCAGAGCACCAGAATGTCGGGCTTGAGCGCCTGGATGCGCGGCAGAAAGGCCGAGTAGTCGGCTACGCCCAGCGGATGACGAATATCCGCCAGCGTCTGCGCCCCCAGGGACTGGCCGGCACGCTGAAAGCCGCGCACCATCTCATGGCCGTAGGCATAGTCCGCCGTCAGGTACACAATCTTTTTGCCGAACTTCGGAAACGCATAGCGTGCCACGGCACCCGCGGTCATATGGGGGTTGAGCGCCTCATGGAAGGTGTACATGCTCCAGTCTTTGGCCTCGTTGATGGCATCGGACTGGCTGATGGAATTGAAGATGATCTTGCGTTCACGGGTCACCGCATTGATGGTCAGCTGGGTTGCCGCCGACAGGGAGCCCACCACGAAATCCACCTTGTCTTTCTCGATCAGCTCCAGCGTACGGGTCGCCGCCTCGCCCGGATTGAGCTTGTCGTCCCGCACCAGCAGTTCGGCCTTGCGCCCGTTGAACCCGCCACTCTCGTTGAATTCCTTGACCGCAATTTCTGCCGCGCGCACCTGGTCCTGCGCCTCAGCCGAAAAAGCACCAGTCAGCGGCACCGGAAAACCGATCTTGATGGGGGTGGTCTGCGCACGGGCCAGGCCCAGCCACGCTGGCGCCACCGCCACCGCGGCACCGCCGACGATGAGTGAACGGCGGCCTGGGTTGAGGGGAGTGTTATTCACGGTCATGGTTGTCTCCGGTAGTTTTCTAGGGGTGGGGGTGGGAAATAGTTGAGAATAGTTTGGACTAGGCGTGAACTGCGCCAGTTGCCGCGGCTTCTGCAGCCGGGGCAACTGACGGGTCAATCGACAGGTCAATCGCCGTCTCCATCATCACGTCATGGGCGTCGCGGACCAGTTTGTTCGCGCCAATGCCCGACCCGGCGTGGGCCTGCATGTAGGCGCCCAGCCTGCGGGCACGCTCCACAGCCGATTGCCCGGCCTGCAGACGCAACTGCTCAAATGCCATCAAGCCTTCAGGATTTGCACCATGGGTGGCAACGCAATCCACCAATGCCATCGCATCTTGCGCCGCCTTGGTCACTCCCATGCCCACATGAGGACGGGCCACAAAAGCGGCGTCGCCCATCAGGGCGATACGCCCAAAGGCAATGCGCTGGCTGCTGCAGTCGTAAATCGGCTGCAAAAAAGGCTGGGCCGTTTTCTCCAGAATCTCTGCAAACTGGGGTGCCAGCCGCGCGCGCGCGGCCTGCCTGGCAGCCGCCACATGCTTCCATGACACCTTGTTGGGCGGCAGGCCCAGCGGATGGTGATGACCGTCGGCATCCGTCATCAACGCCTGCAGGGCACCGTCATCCGGGGCGGGACGGTACCAGACAAAGTTGTAGCGGCGCTGCCCCCGCCCGACCGAATTGCCGACACCGGCAACCGGGTAGCCAATCAACTGTTCGCCGGGTGGCAAACCAAAACCAAAGGTCTCAAATACGGTATCCAGAGTCAGTTGCGACAGCACTGATTCATCGCACACGCCACGCCAGGCCACGTAACCCGCATACGTCACCTCCACGTCAGGTGCCAAGGCGTTGCGCACCACGGAGCGTATGCCATCGGAGGCCACCGCCACATCAGCATCGAAGGTGCGGCCATCGTCACAGACCACCGTCACGCCCTGCGGGCTTTGGCGGACCTGCCTGACCGAAGCACCCTGCAAATAATGATCAGAAGGAAATGCTGCAAGCAACAAGGTATAGAGACGACTCCAGGAGGTCAGGACCTGCGGCACGCTGCCCCGCGTGACGACACTGCCGTCAAAGTTCAGCACCACGCGCTGATCAATTGCGACACCCAGCGGAGCCTCGGGCGGTATGCCACAGCGCGCCAGTGCTGCCACCAGCGGACGGTGCGTCACAATGCCCGCGCCACGACCATCCAGCGAATTCACTGCCTTCTCAAGGACGCGGACCTCATGACCGGCGCGGCACAGCATGTTGGCGGCCATCAAGCCGCCCAGTGATCCGCCGATGACGACGATCCGCGCCATCAGGCACTGACCCCCGCTACTTTGGCGTCCAGACCTTTTTTCTCATCGGCCGGGTAGTTGAGCTCAATCACCAGTCCACAGGGATCGTCCAGAAATAGCTGGTGCAATCCAATGGCCGGCACCGTGCGCTCACGATAGGGAACTCCCAGGCGTTTCAGGTGGGCCAGCATGGCCTCCAGTCCTGCCGCCATGAGGGCAATATGGTCCACGGCACCCGTCCCATGCAGCGAGGAAACATCGCGGTCACCGAGGTACTGCTTCAATCCTTCCGGATCATTCTTATCAATGCCAATCACATGCACCATGGCATTTGCCATACTGGCGTGATCGCCGTTGTACAGCCACAGGCCCGGAAACGGAAACGGCGGACGCGGACCCACCGTCAAACCCAGAACGGTTTCGTAGAACACACGCGTCGCTTCCAGATCGGGCGTACGAATCGAAAAATGGTTCAGTGAATAGGCCAGGACAGAATTTCCTCGATGGATTGCGACGGGGAGCGGTTACGAACACGCGAACTTGCCAGGGGTTTTTTCTTGACGATTGCTTCATCGGCGTCCGACACACGCGTCTTGCCGGTTGTGCGGGTGGTCCCAATCACCTCGTCAAGCGACAGCAAATACCCCCGCACGCGATCATGAATGAAGACCTCATCAAAGGCAGCGGTGTTGCCATCCTGCACCGCATGGTCATAGACCCAGCGGCGCATGCCCATATAAAAAATGCCGCCATGCAGTCCCATCAGAAGCTCAAGCTCGCGCGCTGTCGGTTTGCCGCGATTGGCTTGACCCCGGTACCTGCGACTCT
>JBKJZS010000361.1:0-19029 GCA_046714915.1 Polaromonas sp.
TCGGTCAGAAAATGCTGGCCAAAACGCTTGCGCGGGATGTGTTTCATGCGGTGTCGTGCCTCAGGATGAGCGTCGGCCAAGCCCCGTGCGAACGGGGCCAACCCGGAAAGGCAATTTTTGCCGGGCCGCCCCCAGGAAAAATAGCCCGTCGGGGGGCAGCGAGGACATGCCCGTGCCGAGCGTCGGGGTCCTGACGCGTGCGCAGCGAACGGTCGCCCCGAGCAAGCACCGCCCCTTTTTGTGGTGAAAGAGGCAGCGAAACGCGGGCGGCACGCGCGGTGACAAGCGTGGGGGCACTATTGAGGCGGCTCCCGGTATTCGACATAAGCGCGACCACGCACTTCCTGCGCCCAGGCGGCGTAGGCCTCTTCCAGCTTTTTCTCGCGCAGCAGGCCGCGCGCGATCTCACGCTGCTCTCGCGGGGACAGCTTGGTATTGCGCCGCTCGAGTACCTGGATCAAGTGAACGCCAAAACGCGATACCAGCGGTTCGCCGACCTGGCTGGGCGCCAGGCTGTTCATGCGCGCTTCGAACTCGGGCACAAACATGCCGGGGCCAGCCCAGCCCAGATCGCCGCCGTCTTTGGCCGAAGCGTCCTGGCTGTGCTCGCGGGCCAGTGCCGCAAAATCGGCCTGCCCGGCGGCAATGCGTTTTTTAAAGTCCGCCAGACGGGCCACAGCGGCGGCCTCGCTGAGCTGGGCGCCGGGACGCAGCAGAATGTGGCGAGCCCGGGTTTCAGCCACCGTTGCGCCGGGCATCCCGGCCCGCTTTTTCTCCAGCACCTTGAGCACGTGAAAGCCGGCACCACTGCGCAACGGGCCAGCCACGCCCCCAACTGGCAGATTTTGCGTGGCGTCGACGAAGAGCTGGGGGTAACGGTCTGCCGCGCGCAAACCCATCTGGCCGTCGCTGGCACGGTCCGGTGCGCTGGAAAACTCCTTCACCAGCGCGGCAAAATCGGCACCGCCGCGAGCCCGCTCGAGGGCAAGCTGAGCCTTGGCCTGAAGACTGGCGACCTGACCGGAGCTGGCATTCTCGGGAACCGGCACCAGAATTTGCGCCAGGTTGATTTCCAGCGAAGCGGACTCGTTCCCGCCTGCCTGGTCGCGCAGGAACTGGTCAATATCCTGCTCACTGACCTTGGCCCGGGACTCCAGCTCGCGTTCACGCACGCGGGTGAGCAGGATCTCATTGCGCAGTTCGGCGCGGAACTGGTTAAAGACCAGGCCCTCGGCGGTCAGGCGCCGGCGCAACTCTTCGACCGACAGCTGGTTTTGCCTGGCGACATTCAGCACGGCCTCGTCAACCATGCTCTCGCTGACTTGCACCCCCAGGTCTCTGGCCAGCTGCAGCTGGGCACGCTCGACGATGATGCGCTCCAGCAGCAGCTTCGCCAGTTCACTTTTGGGCGGCACCGGCGCGCCTTGCTGCGCCATTTGCTGCTCGGTGCGCAGCATGCGAGCGCGCAGCTCGTTGTTGGTAATGGGCTCGGAGTTGACCACGGCCACGATGTAGTCTGCCTGCCGCTGTCCGCCAGCGCTCCCGCCAGGTCCCGGCGGGCCCAGATTGGGTGTACGCAAGGGGCTCGGGGGCCGGAGGGTCTGGGCCTGGGCCAGCAAGGTGGGCAGGGTCAGCGCCAGTGCCAGCGCCGTAGCGGCTGACAGGCGAAGACCAGGGCGATGGGAAAAGCTGAATTTAGTCATAGTTGGTAAAGCGGCTGGGCGTTACGCTCTGCTCACGCAGATACTGGTAACGCGGGATATTTGCTTTCAATGTTTTGAGGGGATTGGCGCCTATGCGCGAAAACCCGACGAACTCCAGCTGAAAAAGGATACGCGTGCTGTTGGTTGTACTACCTTTGCTCGCCAGCGCAACACTTCCCAGGGGGTTGCGCTCCAGCACCACCCGCCCTATCCAGCAGCAACCATCGTATTCAAGGCCCAGCACCATATCCACAAATTTTTTGTCCGGCACGCTGTAATTCAGGCGCCCCACGCTGTACCAGCGCCCAGCGCCCTGGCCGCGCCCGGCGCCCAGCTCTTGCCCCTTGTCGCCCCACAAATCGTTGATGGGCCACTGCCAACCGACATCCAATTGCTCGCTGACATTGCGCTGGCGGCGATACGCAGCGCTGATGACGCGGTAGTGGCTGGGGCTGTAACGACCGCCTACCGTCGAGCGCTCAGAAATATTGGTTTTCGGGTTGTACTGGACCGTGGTATCAAGCGACCAGGCCGGCGTCAGATTAACGGTTGCCCCAAACAGCAGGTCACTGAGGCGCTCGGACACTGGCAGCACACCGGGCAGGGTGACCCGCTGGTCCTGGAACCGCACCCGTTGGGCCACGCCCACGCGCAGGGCCTCGGCGCCGGTGTCGGGATCCAGCAGGCGCGAGGTCAGGCCCGTCGTCAGCAAGTTCGCGTCGGAAATACGGTCGTTGCCGACAAATGCGTTTTCAGTGAACAGGGTTGCAAAATTGAAAGCGTTCAGACCCGAGTCGTAGTTCGGCAAAAAGCTCTGGTCCCGGTAGGGCGTGCGCACATAAAAAGCACGTGGCTCCAGCGTTTGCGTGAAGTTTTGGCCAAAAAAGCGGGTTTCGCGTTCAAAGGTCAGGCCGCTGTCCAGGCTGAAGGTCGGTACGGTGCGCGAGGCCGAGCGTGCGCCATTGATGAGCGGCCCGTCAAACTGGTAGGTGGTCGTGTTCAACATCAGCTTGGGCGTGATGTAGCCGCCCGGCCGGATCAGGGGCCGGCTGATCTGGGCCAGTGCAAAAGTCCGGTTGGCATTGGGCTGACCGGTCCGCAGGCGGCCGGACTCAAAGCGCGTGTAGTCGGTGCTGATGGAGTAGTCCAGCCCGCTCAGGCCCGCCACCGGAACGTTGACGCGGGTGTAACTCGCAGTGAGTTGCGGCAGACGATCGTAGGGCGGCGTAATGGGCGCGTTGACGTCCTGCAGGGTCTGGTATTTGAGCGTGCGCAGCGCGGTCGCAAAATACCCCCGACCCCAGGTCACGCTGGCATCACTGGGCAGCAAGCGCTGGGTCAGAGAGCTGCCAGCGCGCGGAAAATCGCGCCAGTAGTTGTCGTCGCTGACACGGTTCAAATTCAGATTGACGCCCACGCTGCCGACGGATTTCAACCCGGTGTTGTAGGCGCCACTGTGCAGGTAGTTGTAAAACCAGCGGTTCTCGTTGCGCAACTTGTCGTTGGGCAGCAGGCTGGCCCGCAGCTCGCCCCTGTAGCTGGGTTCCAGGTAACGAAACTCGCCTGCCAGATCAACGCCCCGCTTGCCCATGAAGGTCGGTGAAAAAGTGGCGTCACGATTGGGTGCAATATCAAAATAATAAGGCACGCTGAGGGCGACACCACTGACATTGTCGATGCCCAGGGTGGGCGGCAACAAACCGGACTTGCGCTTGTCACTGAGCGGGAAACTGAAGGTCGGGGCCGCCAGAATGGGCACGTTCATGAAGCGCAGTACACCGCCCGAAGCCTCGCCCACATCCGCCTCCTTGTCGAGCTTGAGGGTGCTTGCCTTGACGATCCAGGCCGGCATCCAGCTCGGACCTTCGCCGCGCTGGCAGGTCGTGAAAGTCGCGTTGTAGGCAATCAGGCGCTTGTCATCAATGAAATCAACCCGGTCGGCCGAGCCATAACCGTCGTTCTGCAAAAAACGGTAGTCCGGCAGGAGAAAAAAGCCTTCAAAGGTATCGAGCTTGATCTCCAGCTCCGGCCCGCTAAACAGGTTGCCGGCGCTGTTGACGCGCACATGGCCCCGCCCCTTGACGACGTCGGTCAGCTGGTTGTACTCGAGCCGGTCGGCGCGGATGGCCGAACCGCCGCGGCGCAACTCGGCATTGCCGTCGATGATGGTTTCCAGCTCGGGGCGGCCTGACAGGCGGTCGCCGAAAACAAAGGTCGGGAGCTCCACCCCCGGCCCGCCGGGCGCTTGCTCGGCCAGCATCGGGGAGCTTTTTAACCGCGCCGGCGCCTCATCGCTCTTCTGCGGAGCCGTCGCCGCTGCGCCCGCCGCCTGCTGCACCGGGGGCGGGGATGGCGCGGGGACTTGCGCATGCGCCATGCTCCCACTCCCCAGCCCCAACACAGTGCAGGACACGAGGCTGAATACGGCATGGGCCACCGGAGAAAGAATAAAACGCGAGCGGCAGGCGCGATGCATCGGAAGTATGAGATAAACCCGTTTATAAAATCAGGCCCGATTATCCTATGCCCACCCGTCCCTTCCCCATCATTTGATATATCCATTCAAGGCA
The DNA here is from genome assembly GCA_046714915.1 of Polaromonas sp. Taxonomy (GTDB): domain Bacteria; phylum Pseudomonadota; class Gammaproteobacteria; order Burkholderiales; family Burkholderiaceae_C; genus Polaromonas. The sequence continues at coordinate 4,274 of JBKJZS010000361.1, forward strand.
GGCCGAAAGACCGCATGACCGACTCCCCCATTGTCTGGACAGACGCCGACCGCGCCCGTGCTTTTAGCGCCTGGCTGCAGGCCAGCGCCCTGTCACACGGCCTGCAGCCCGAGACCCTGCAGCTGGCATCGGCAGACGCCAGTTTTCGCCGCTACTTCCGGGTCCGCACAGAAGCGGGCGCCAGTTGCATCATCATGGACGCCCCGCCGGCGCAGGAGGACTGCCGGCCCTTCGTCAAGGTCGCCGCCCTGATGGCCGACGCCGGGCTGAATGCCCCGCGCGTGCTGGCCTGGGACGAGGCCCAGGGCTTCATGCTGCTAAGCGACCTGGGCGCCCAAACCATGCTCGAGGTGATTGAAAAACAAACCGAATCAGACAAAGCGCAGCGGGCGTACCCGCTTTACCGGGAGGCGGTGAACCAGCTGGTCACCTGGCAGCTGGCCTCCCAGCCGGGCGTCTTGCCGCCCTACGACGACGCCTTGCTGGCGCGCGAACTGGCACTGTTTCCCGACTGGTATGTGCAAAAGCACCGCGGCATCACCCTCGACAGCACGCTGCGCGGCAAACTCGACGGACTGTTTGCGCAGATCAAAGCCAGCAATCTCCAATCGCTTGGTGGGGCCAGGGTTTATGTCCACCGCGACTTCATGCCGCGGAATCTGATAGCCCCCACGCTTTTCACTTCGTGTAATACGCTGCCCCCTCAAGGAGCTAATTTTCCCAGGGGCGGCCCGTCGGAAAATTTCTCTTCTGATGGCCGCCTGGGTATATTGGACTTCCAGGACGCGGTCTACGGCCCCATCACCTACGACATCGCCAGCCTGATGCGCGACGCCTTCATCAGCTGGCCGGAAGATTTTGTGCTCGACATCACGGTGCGTTACTGGGAACAAGCGCGCAAGGCCGGCTTGCCTGTCGGCGAAGACTTTGGCGAGTTTTACCGGGCGGTGGAATGGATGGGCCTGCAGCGCCACCTGAAAATTTTGGGCATTTTTGCGCGCCTGACATTGCGCGACGGCAAGCCGAAGTACCTCGCAGACACACCCCGGTTTATCACCTACGCGCGCGCCACCTGCGCCCGTTACCGGCAGCTCGGACCGCTGATGGTGCTGCTCGACCAGATTGAGGGCAACGAAACCCGGGTGGGCTACACGTTTTGACACTTTTTTTACGCATCAAATCAGGCTCTGGCCCTTTGTTCACGGGCGCAATAAGCTATCAATTTAATAGCAATCTATATTCTCTGAAAGACCGGCAACCATGACGGCCCGCTTCCATGTCGGCCTGCCGCTGCGCACTGGCGAGTCGCTGGCCCTGCCCGACTACGCGGCGCGCCACGTGCAGGTGCTGCGCCTGCAGCCGGGTGATGTGATCACGCTGTTCAACAGCCAGGGCGGCGAGTTCGAGGCGACGATTGAACGCATGGGCCGCAGCGAGGTGCAGGTCATGGTCAATACGCACGACCCCGTGGAGCGCGAGCCCCGTCGCGCCGTGCATCTGGTGGTCGGCATGCCGGCCAACGACCGCATGGACTGGCTGGTGGAAAAAGCCACCGAGCTCGGCGTCGCCAGCATCACGCCGTTGATGGCCGGTCGCTCGGTGCTGCGTCTGAAGGGCGAGCGCGCCGACAAAAAATTGGCGCACTGGCAAGGCGTGGTAATTGCCGCCTGCGAGCAATGCGGCCGGAATCGCCTGCCACTGATTCAGGGCGTCGCCGGTTTCGACGACTGGGCTGCAGCGTTGCCCGTACCCACGGCGGGCGCAGCCCGGCTGCTGCTGTCGCTGCGCGTGGACACACAATCTTGGGCACAAGCCCTGGCCTCGTGCGACAGCGCGGCGCCTGTGACCCTGCTCAGCGGCCCAGAAGGCGGCTTGAGCGCCGCCGAAGAAAATGCTGCGATGGCGCACGGCTTCGTCCCCGTCTCGCTGGGCCCGCGCATTCTGCGCGCCGAAACGGCGCCGCTTGCGTGCCTGTCGCTGCTAACCGGGGATATTTGAGAAATGAACCGCAACCTCTGGCTGCTGGCCATCTGCCAAGGCCTGTTTCTTACCAACAACGTTACCTTCATCGCCATCAACGGACTGGTCGGCCTGAGCCTGGCACCGCTGGGCTGGATGGCTACCTTGCCGGTCATGGGGTACGTCGTCGGCGGCGCGTTGTCGACGGGTTTGGTCGCACGCACGCAAAGCCGTTTTGGCCGCAAAACCTCGTTCCAGCTCGGGCTGGCGGTGGCTGTTGGGTCGGCTCTGCTCTGCAGTTATGCGGCCCACGGCAAAAACTTCTGGCTGCTGGTCGCCGCCACGGTCATCGCCGGTTATTACAACGCCAATGCGCAGCTGTACCGCTTTGCCGCAGCAGAACTCGCCGCACCGCCTTTTCGTGAAAAGGCCATTTCACTGGTGATGGCCGGGGGCCTGATTGGTGCGGTGGCCGGTCCCAACCTCGCTGCAGGCACCCGCACCTTGACGCAGGTGCCCTTTGCTGGCGCCTACCTGGCACTGGCCGGCGTCGCGCTACTGGCGATGGCGCTGCTCGCCTTCATCCAGTTTCCGCCGCCGCCAACCCGGCATGCGGCCAGTGGTGGCCGTCCCTTGCGGGAAATCATGCGTCAGCCGGTGTTCATCGTCGCCGCCGCTGCCGGGGCACTGAGCTATGGCGTGATGAACCTGCTGATGGCCGCCACGCCGATTGCCATGCAGGTCTGCGGCCTGCCGTTTTCTGACGCAGCGCGGGTGCTGGAGTGGCACGTGATCGGCATGTTTGCGCCCGGCTTTTTTACCGGCCACCTGATCAAGCGCTTTGGTACGCTGCCTGTCATGGCGGTCGGCCTGGCGCTCAATATCCTGTGTGTCGTCATTGCCCTGTCGGGCGTTGACTTCCAGCAGTTTCTCGTCGCGCTGTTTCTGCTCGGGGTGGGCTGGAACTTCCTGTTTACCGGCAGCACCACCCTGGCCTTGAGCGCTTACCGTCCGGAAGAAAAAGACAAGGCGCAAGGCGCGCTGAACTTCTGCGTGTTCGCGGTGCTGGCCCTGTCCTCACTGGCTTCCGGTGTCTTGGTCACCACACAGGGCTGGACGCTGCTGAACCTGGGTTCCCTGTTGCCGCTGGGGCTGACAGGGCTGGCGCTGGGCTGGCTGGCGCTGCAGCAGCGCCGTTCACCATCCGCAGCCTGAGTCACTATTGATTCAATAGCTGCTTGCGCCCGTCAGTTATGGGTCAACGGCCTGTTTGATTCAAAACCTGGCGTCCAGCCAGGCCTTCAGGCTGGCAAACACCGGCGCCACGTCAAGCTCGTTGAAGATCTCGTGGTACAGATCGTCGAAGCACTTGACCGTGACGAGGCTGGCGCTGCCACTATGGGCCGCCGCCTCGGCAAAAGCGCGGCTGCCAGCGGGGTTGACCAGCTTGTCCGCGCCGGCATATATCAACAGCGTCGGCGTGGTCCACGTCGAGGCAGCCGCCACCGTCGCCGGTCCGGCGGCCGCGATGAATTTGGCCAGCCGCGCAGAAATCTTCCCATGCACCAGCGGATCGGCCCGGTAGTTCCGGACCACCTGCTTGTCGTGCGAAATGTATTCGGGCTTGAGGCCGTTGTTGATCCGCAGATTGGGCACAATCGCCGGCAAGGTCGCCAGCAACAGCTTTTGAAGCGCGTTGAGCCCCGGGTCCAGCGCCGGGGAGGACATCACCAGACCTTCGACCGAGCGGATCCCGAGCGAGACAAAGCGTCCCACCACCAGACCGCCCAAGCTGTGGCCCAGCAAAATCAGCGGCAGGGGCCCAGGCGCCTCACCGGCGGCGCGCGGCAAATGCCGGGAGCGCAAGCGCGTGTCATCGACCATTTCGGCCAGGTCTTCCAGCAACACCGCCTCGCTGGACAAGCCGCCGCGCACGCCACTGGACTCGCCATGGCCGCGCTGGTCGTACGCGCGCACCGCAAAACCCCAGTCGAGCAGTTGCCGCGCCACATGGTCGTAGCGGCTCGCATGCTCGCCCAGCCCGTGAACAATCAGCACGACCCCGCGCAGGGGCACAACCTCATCGAGCTGCAAGGCTTGCAGCGGCCACTCGTAGAGCGCCAGATTTTCGCCGTCGCGGGCGGTGAAGGGAGCCAACACAACGTTGCCCATGCGATGCGGCGGTTTAAGGCCGGCTCACGGCATGTGGGCGATGACATGGGCCACGGCTGCGGTGATTTTTTTCGCGTAAGGCACATGCAGGAATTCGTTCGGCCCATGCGCATTGCTCTTCGGGCCCAGCACGCCGCAGACCATCATCTGCGCTGCGGGAAAACCGCGGCTCAACAGGTTCATCAAGGGGATGGTGCCGCCCTGGCCGATGGTTCCGCAGGGCGCGCCGTAATAGGCCTGCGAGGCCGCGTTCAGCGCAGTGTCAAACCAGGGCGCGGTGCTGGGCGCATTCCAGCCCGTGGCACCGCCGGCACTTTCGAACGTCACTCTGGCCTGGTAGGGCGCGTTGTCTTCGAGCAGGGTTTTGAGTTCGCGCACCGCGCTGCCGGCATCGACCAGCGGCGGCAGGCGCAAGGAAAGCTTGAAGGCGGTGTAGGGCCGCAGCACGTTGCCCGCATTGCCGATCTCGGGGAAACCGTCGGCGCCGGTCACGCTCAGCGTCGGTTTCCAGGTGCGGTTGAGCAGGGCCTCGACCGGGTCGGTGGTGGTCGGCAGGGCGAATAGGGTCGCCCCACCGCAGTCATGGTGCGCCCAGGGGAAACGCTTGTAAATCTGATCCCCCAGAATCTGCGCGGTTGCCTGCGCCTGCTGCAGCCGCTCTGCGGGAATCTCACAGTGAAAACTCTGCGGCAACAGGCGCCCGGTTTTGCTGTCTTCCAGCCGGTCCAGCACCTGGCGCATGATGCGAAAACTCGACGGCACCAAACCACTCGCATCCCCCGAGTGCACGCCCTCGGTCAAGATTTCAACCTTCAGCACGCCGCTGGCCATGCCGCGCAGCGAGGTCTTCAGCCACAGCTGGTCGTAGTTGCCGGCCCCGGAGTCGAGGCAGATCACCAGCCCCACATCACCGAGCCGCTGGCGCAGCGCATCGACATACGGCAGCAGGTCGTAGGAGCCGCTTTCTTCGCAGGTTTCCACCAGGCCGACAATGCGCGGGTGCGGCACGTTTTGCGCCTTCAGGGCTTGAATGGCCGCGATGCTGGCATACACCGCGTAGCCGTCGTCGGCGCCGCCGCGACCAAACAGCTTGCCGTCTTCGTATTTGGGCGTCCACGGACCGAGGTCCTTGCGCCAGCCGGTGAACTCGGGCTGCTTGTCGAGGTGGCCGTACATCAACACCGTCTGGCTGGAACTCGCCCCCACGCTTGCCGCTTCGCGTGCTGCGCTGCCCCCCGAGGGGGCTGTTCTTGCTCGGGGCGGCCCTTCGCGGCGAACGGTGGCTCCCACGCTGCCCGCTTCGCGTGCTGCGCTGGCCCCCGAGGGGGCTTGAGCGCCTTGGGGCGGCCCGGCGGCGCTCAGATCCGCCTTGGTGGCCGGCACTTCGAAAAACAGCACCGGCGTCCGCCCTTCGAGGCGCACGATTTCCAGCTTGAGTCCTTCGACTTTCTGCGCCTCGACCCAGGCCGCGGCGTTGCGCATCACGGTGTCGAGGTGGCCATGGCTGGCCCAGTCGGCGTCGAAGGACGGCGACTTGCAGGGGATCGTGATGTAGTCGCTGATCTGTTTGACGATGTCGCCGTCCCATTGGGCACTCACATCGGACAGAGCCTGGGCCGCATTGAGGATGCCGGCGGGAATTTCGCGGTGCAGGGGGGCGTTCATAAAAACTCCGGGGTTGGCGCTGCGGGAAACCCCGCCGAACTGTTGCCTGACTGTACCCGTGCCTGTCCCATCATGCACGCCAGATCATTTTCTGCAACGATGTCGGAACTTCGCCCCCCTTGCAGGAGTTCCGCCTTGAAAAAAACTGGACCACTTCGCACAGGTATTCGCGCCGGCATAGGCGGCTGGACCTACGCGCCCTGGCGCGACAACTTCTATCCCGCGGGCTTGCCGCACAGCCAGGAGCTGGGTTACGCCAGCCGGCAGCTGAACGCCATCGAGGTCAACGGCACGTACTACAGCACCTTCAAGCCACCGGTCTTCGCCAAATGGCGCGACGAAACACCCGACGATTTTGTGTTCTCGCTCAAGGCCAGCCGCTTCACCACCAACCGCCACGTGCTCGCCGGCGCGAGTGAATCGATCGCGCGTTTTGTCGGCAGCGGCATCGGCGAGCTGGGCGCCAAGCTCGGGCCCATCGTCTGGCAGTTCATGCCGACCAAGGTCTTTGATGCGGAGGACTTCGAAGCTTTCCTGGCGCTGCTGCCCAAGAACGTGGACGGTCGCCCGCTGCGCCATGTGCTGGACGTGCGCCATCCCAGCTTCATGGCGCCGGCCTACCTGACGCTGGCGCGCCGGTACCAATGCGCCACGGTGTTTTGCGACTCGGACGACTACCCCTCGTTTGCCGATCTGTCGGCCGATTTTGTCTATGCGCGGCTGATGCGCAGCGAAGCCCGGCTCAACAGCGGCTACGCGCCGAAGGCCCTGGACCGCTGGGCCGAGGCCGCCCGCGTCTGGGCGGAAGGCGGCGAGCCCGCCGAGCTGCCGCGCGTGGAAGCGCCCGCGCCAGCCGGCAAGCCGCGTGACGTATTCCTGTTTTTCATCAACGGCGCCAAGGAGCGCGCGCCGGCAGCGGCCATGGGCCTGCTGCAGCGCCTCGGCGTCCCGACGCCGGTTACAGGTAAGGCCTGAGCCAGCCCAGCCCGGCCGAGGTGCCGCCCGCGCTGCCGCCTTGGCGCGGCCGGTACTCGCAGCCTATCCAGCCCGGGTACTGCAATTCGTCGATCACCGAAAACAGGTAGGGATGATTCAGCTCGCCGATGTCCGGCTCGTGCCGCTCGGGCACACCGGCTAACTGGAGGTGGCCGACCCGGCCGGTCGGCAGGTATTTACGCAACTTCATCGCCACGTCACCTTCCACAATCTGGCAGTGGTACAGGTCCATCTGCACCTTCAGGTTGGGTGCGCCGACTTCGGCCAGAATCTCATGCGCGTGGTCCTGCCGGTTCAAAAAGAAGCGCGGAATGTCGCGCGGGTTGATCGGCTCAATCAGCACCTCGATGCCGGCCTTTGCCGCCTGGGCGGCGCCGTAACGAAGGTTGCGCACATACGTCCGCTGCGCCGACTCGCGTGTCATCGCCTCCGGAACCTGGCCGGCCATCAGGTGAATGCGCGGGCAGGCCAGCACCTCGGCATAGGCCAGCGCCAGCGCCAGGCCGGCCCGAAATTCGGCCTCGCGCCCGGCCAGGCAGGCCGTGCCTTTCTGGCCGGAATTCCAGGCCTGCTCGATGCTCGCGGCGTCATCGCCGCCGGGCGGCGCGTTGAACAGCACCTGCTGCAAACCATGGGCCCGGAGCCGCGCTGCCAGCTCTTTGGCCGGCCAGCTGTAAGGGGACAAATACTCCACCGCCTTGAAACCGTCGCGGGCAGCCGCCTCGAAACGCTTCAGAAAAGGCAGTTCGGTGTACATCAGACTGATATTGGCGGCGAATTTGGGCATGGGTGGCGGAGGGGATGAAGGGTCAGGGCAAGGGCGCTGTGTCGGGACCCGGCACGCTGCGGCATTCCCAGAAGATGCGGGCCGTGCATTGCCGGCAAATCTGCGGGTCGAGCCGGGAAAAAATGCGGGCAATGGCGCTGCGTTTGTCCGGGAACTGGTGCTCAGGCCCAAGCAGGCGTGTGAAACCGGTGGTCTGCCACATCTGGATCACCTCGGGGCGCGGCCGGTGAAAATACAAGTCACCCCCGATCGCGCGGCGCGCATTCAGCTCCGCCTCCCACAGCTGCGCGCCGGCCAGGTCGATGAAGTTCATGCTTTTGCCCATCACCAGCAAATGTTTTTGCGGCTGCGGCATATGGCGCAGCGCGTGCAGGGTGTCGGCCACATGCTGGGTCGCACCAAAATAAACCTCGCCCTCCATGCGCAGCAGTTTGAGCTGCGGGCATTCCGGCAGGAAGGTTGCCCCCACGCTTTTCACTTCGTGTAATTCGCTGCCCCCCGAGGGGGCTGGTCTTGCTTGGGACGGCCCGGCGCTGCGGCTGGCCTCGGTGGGCGTATGGACAGCATCGTCGATGACCACAAACTGCCGCTCTGGCGCCCAGCTGTCAAAACCCATGGTGCGCATGGCCGGCTTGGAGGTGCGGTACAGAAAAGACATCAGCGACAGCAGCGTGCCCAGCAAGATCGCGATTTCCAGCCGGATGCTGACGGTAGCCACCAGCGTCGCCAGCGCCACGCCAAACTCGGTGCGGCTTAAGCGGAAGAGCTGTTTCCAGCGTGTCAGGTCCAGCAGCGACACCGCGACCAGCAGCAGCAGGGCCGCCAGCGCCGCCATCGGGATCTGCGCCAGCAGCGAGGCGCTGAACGCCACCAGCCCCAAGAGCATCAGTGCCGAAAACACCGCCGCCAGCGGCGTGCGGGCACCGGCTTGCAGATTGGGTAGCGAGCGGTTCAGCGAGCCGCAGGAGACATAGGAAGAAAAGAAACCGCCGACGATGTTGGACAGGCCTTGCCCCCTGAATTCGCGGTTGGCATCGATGCGCTGGCCGGAGCGTGCGGCCACCGCCTTGGCAATCGAGATAGATTGCCCCAGCGCCACGATGGTCAGCGCAAACGCCAGCCCCAGCAACTCGGACAGCGCCGCCCAGCTGACCTTGGGCACGGCAAATGTCGGCCACGGCGTGGTGATCTGGCCCACGGTGCGCAGCGGCAGCGGTGTCGTGCCGAGGTAGTGCGTCCAGGCCCAGCTCAGCGCGGTGGCCGCAACCAGTCCGGCCAGCATGGAAGGCCAGTTGGGACGCAGGCGGCGCACCAGCAAAGCTGCCCCCAGCGTGACGCCGGCCACGGCCAGCGCCGCCGGCTGCACGGCTCTCAATTGGGTAACAACGTGCAGCAGCACCGCTGCCGCGCCGTGTTCGGCGGCAGCGGCCAGCCCCAGCAGGTCTGGCAGCGCGTACACCGCAATCAGCAGGGCGGCGCCCGAGGTAAAACCAAACAGCGCCGCGGGCGAAATGAAATTGGCCAGTGTGCCCAAGCGCAAAGCCCCGATCAGCCACTGCATGATGCCGACCATCACCGTCACCGCCAGCACCATCTGGATATACATCGGGCTGAAGGCGATCGCCAGCGGCGAAAGCATTGCAAACAGTGCCAGCGAATTGGCATTGGTCGGCCCGGACACCACCTGCCAGCTGGAACCGAACAAGGCGGCCATGATGACGGGGACGATGGCGGTGTACAGGCCGTATTCGGGCGGCAGCCCGGCCAGCGTGGCAAACGCAATGCCCTGCGGCAACACCAGCACCGCACCCAGCAGGCCCGCCATCGCGTCGGCGCGCAAGGAGGCGGGCGACACCGTCCACACCCAACTGCCGAACAGCCGCTCGAGCAGGCGGGGCGCTGAAGCGGTGTGCGTTATTTCCGGCGGACCTGGCATGGGCTTGAGCATAACGCGGCGTGTTCTCCCGCCCCGCCGGCTTCAGGCCAATCCGGACCAGCGCAGCAGCAAGCCGGCCAGGGCGCAGGCGGCAATCACCGGGATCACACCGACTTTGTAGCGCAGCAGAGCCACCCCGGCCGCCACCATGAGCGCCAGCGCCGGCCATTCCACATTCGAAGGAAAACCGGCTGTCGCTCCGGCTCGAATTGCGACATGCGCTATGAAAAACAGGGCCAGACTGGCGATCACGCCAACCACCGCGGCGGTGATGGCGGCCAGCGGCGCGGTGAAATGCAGCTTGCCGTGGGTGGACTCCACCAGCGGCCCGCCGGCCAGGATGAACACAAAGGACGGCAAAAAAGTGAACCAGGTCACCAGGGTCGCCGCCAGCGCAGCGCCGAGGAAGAGCGTGTCCGGTCCCAGCACCTGCCGGGTCCAGCCGCCGACAAAACCGACAAAAGCCACCACCATGATCAGCGGGCCCGGCGTCGTTTCACCGAGGGCTAACCCGTCGATCATTTGTGGCCCGGTGAGCCAGCCAAACTGCTCCACCGCGCCCTGGTAGACGTAAGGCAGCACCGCGTACGCACCGCCAAAGGTCAGCAGTGCTGCCTTGGTGAAAAACCAGCTCATCTGGCTCAGCGTACCGCCCCATCCCTGCCAAGCCACCAGCGCGGCCATCGGCAGCAGCCAGAGTACGGCGCCAATCAGCAGCACGGTGGCCAGCCGCGATGTCTTGAAACGGGCATGTTCGGGGGTCGGCGTGTGGTCGTCAATCAGCGCGGGTGCGTGCGTCGCCTGCGCCGCCCCGTGCGCACCGCCAACGGCAAACTGCCCCGGCGCCAACTTCGCGCACAACCCGCCGGTCAGCGCCGCGCCGAGAACCACCCACGGAAAGGGCACACCAAGAACTGCAATTGCTATGAAACTAATAGCTGTTACCACCCAAGGGATGGGGGCCTGGGCCGGATTTCTTAATGTTTTGCTGCCGATGCGATAAACCGCCAGAACCACAATCGCCGCCACGGCCGGCTTCATGCCGTAGAACAGCCCGGCGACCAGCGGTACGTCGCCAAAGGCGACGTAGATCCAGCTCAACGCCACCAGGATGAACAAGGAGGGCAGCACAAACAGCGCGCCGGCCACGACGCCGCCCCAAGTGCGGTGCATCAGCCAGCCGATGTAGGTGGCCAGCTGCTGGGCCTCCGGCCCCGGCAGCAACATGCAGTAATTGAGCGCATGCAAAAAACGCTTTTCCGAAATCCAGCGTCTTTGCTCGACCAGCTCGCGGTGCATGATCGCAATCTGGCCCGCGGGCCCGCCAAAGCTGATAAATCCGAGCTTGAGCCAGAACTTCAAGGCGTCTGCAAAACTTACCTCGGTGGGTGCCCTGTTGCTGACATCGGTCACGCTGCTTTTCCTCCAGCCATGGTTTCTGGCTTCCAGCTGTGGGTCTCAAGCTGTGCGCCCTGACACCAGGCATAGAAGGCGTCGTAGAGCGGCAGCGCCGCCTGCAACATCGCATGGTCGTCCTGATGCAGACGCGACAGACCGAGCGACAGCGCCAGCAGTCCCGCCGCCTGCGCGGCCAGATCCAGGCGGTCGGTATCGGCGCCGCGCACGATGCGGGCCAGCACCTCGAGTGCGGGTGAACTCAGCTCGAACGCACTCATCAGCGTGTCAAAACTGCAGCGCTCACCCTCATGCGAAATCGGCGCCCCAGGAATGTCGTAGGACACCGCTCCGAGCCGGGCAGCCTCCTGGAAAACCTGGGCGGTCGGCACGTAGAAAAATTCGGCGCGCCGGTCAATGAAACGGCGTATCAGCCAGGGGCAGGCGATGCGGTCGATCTTGGGTCGCTCACGGGTGATCCAGCGCGAGGGCTGCGCGCCGGTCACGCCCAGATCGGACCGCTTTAACATTGTCAGCGGGGGATGCGCGCGCCACTGCTCGATATCTTCGCGTGTATCCACGCCGTCTTCGCCCCCCTCGATGCCGCCCGCCAGCGCGCGCGCGTTCCAGCCCGCCGCACGCAGTATGGTCACGGCATCGGCACTGACGTTGTGCCCAGACGCGCAATACACCACCACCTCGCGCGGCGGCTCCGAAGCAGCAAACGCCGCCACGTCTTCCGGCGCGCAATAGCGCGCACCCGCCAGCATGCGCGGGCTTTCCAGGAATTTCGCCTCGCGCCGCACGTCAAGCAGCAACGGCGCATCGGCGCAGCCGATGCGGACGGCGAGTTCCTGGGGAGGAACGGAAGCTGAAGGGGGAAGAACAGAAGTGAAAGAGGTGTCCACGGAAAACTCCAAGTCAGTTGCCAGCACTTGGACGGGACACCGTCTATCTATGATGAGTCGGGAGGCTGAAATCCCGGCAGCTGGATTTTAACACCCGGCTCGACTGCCATGAAGCAACCCATCACCCCCGGCGAAGCAACCTAGAGACCAGCCGGCCAGGCGCCAGAACCGGACCCCTCACCCGAGGCAAAGAGCAGTTGCCGGGCTGCGCAGACACGGCCATTTGGCCAAAACAGAACGGCCGCTGCAGGGGCCGTCCGCGCGACAAAACCGCGGTATCGCGGTTCAGCTCTTGTTGGGCATGGCCGAAGAATGGTGGTGGGCAATGCGCCACTGGCCATCGGTGAATTGATAGACGTAGGTGTAACGCGCGGCGACTTTGCTGCCGTCCTTGAACTGGAAGGTATAGGTACCCACGTCCTTGGCCATGTTGCAGCCGGTCGTGACAAAGCGCTTGTTGATCGTGCCCGGTGTCAGACCCGGCGCTGAGGCAACCGCGTCTCCACGCGCCGGATCTTGAAGACTGCCCGGCTGGCACGTGCATTTGGCAAAAAACGGATCTCCTTGCCATCCTGGAGACCGAAAGAATCGATGATTTTCAACTGGTTTTGCAGCGCGAGCGCTTCGAAATCCCGCAAGGTGCCGACACGGATATTCGGCGTGTCATACCACTGGTAGGGCAAGACCTTGGTCACCGGCATGCGGCCGCGCAGCACGGCCAGGCGATTTGGCCAATGGCCGAAATTGGGGAAGGCAACGATCCCGGTGCGACCGACGCGCGCGGTTTCGCGCAGCATGACTTCGGCATTGCGCAGATGCTGTAGCGTGTCGATCTGCAGCACCACGTCAAAGCTCGCATCGCCAAACATCGCCAGGCCTTCGTCCAGATTGAGCTGGATCACATTGACCCCGCGCGCAACGCAGGCGTGCACATTGGTGTCGTCAATTTCCACGCCGTAACCGGTGCAGCCACGTTCGCGGATCAGGTGGGCCAGCATCGCGCCGTCGCCACAGCCCAGATCCAGCACACGCGCGCCCTGCGGCACCATCCGTGCAATCGACAGCTGGTCGGGCGAGGGAGAGCTGACGGCTTCGCTCATAGCCCTCCCCAAACGGGGGCGGGGTGGGCGGAGTTGAACTCACGACCCGCAGAGCGGGCGACTTCGAGCGCAACGCGCCCGAAGTACGACCGGACCACATTCATGTAACGCGGGTCTTCGAGCAAAAACGCATCGTGTCCGTGCGGCGCGTCAATTTCGGCGTAACTCACGTCGCGCTGGTTGTCGAGCAAGGCTTTGACAATTTCGCGGCTGCGCGAGGGCGAAAAGCGCCAGTCGGTGCGAAAGCTCACGAGCAGGAATTTGGCGGTCGCCCGGGCCAGCGCCTGCGTGAGGTTGCCGCCATAGACGCTGGCTGGGTCGAAATAATCGAGTGCCCGGGTGATCAGCAGGTAGGTATTGGCGTCAAAGTACTCGCTGAACTTGTCGCCCTGGTAGCGCAGATAACTTTCGATCTGGAACTCGACCTCTTGCGTCGAATACCGGTAAGCCCCCCCGCTTGCCACGGGGAGTGCTTCGCTGCCCCCCGAGGGAGCTAATGTTCCGAGGGGCGGCCCGTCGGAACATTGATCGCTCTCGACCTGGGCTGCGCGTCTCAGCTGGCGACCAAATTTTTCGTTCATCACGTCATCACTCAGGTAGGTGATGTGGCCAATCATGCGGGCAATGCACAGGCCGCGTTTAGGCAGTACGCCGTGGCGGTAGAAATGACCGCCGTGAAAGTCCGGGTCCGTAACGATGGCGCGGCGCGCCACTTCGTTGAAAGCGATGTTTTCGGCGGTCAGGTTGGGCGCGCTGGCGACCACCACCGCGTGGCGTACCCGATCGGGGTACTGCAGTGTCCAGCTCAGCGCCTGCATGCCGCCCAGGCTGCCGCCCATGACCGCGGCCAGCGTTTTGATACCCAGCGCATCCATCAGCCGGGCCTGGGCATCGACCCAGTCCTGCACCGTCACCACCGGAAAATCGGCACCGTATATCTCGCCACTGTCGGGGTTGACCTGCATCGGGCCGGTCGAACCGAAACACGAACCCAGGTTGTTCACGCCGATGACAAAAAACTGGTGGGTGTCGACCGGCTTGCCGGGGCCGATCATGGTGTCCCACCAGCCTTCGGATTTCGGCAGGACCGCGCCGCCGTCATCGAGGTGAACGCCGGCCACGTGGTGCGAGGCATTGAGCGCATGGCAGATCAGCACCGCGTTGGATTTGTCGGCATTGAGCGTGCCGTAGGTCTCGTAGCTCAGGTCGTAGGCACGAATGGTCGCGCCGCTTTGCAGCGGCAAAACCTCGGCGAAATGCATGGACTGTGGCGTGGCAACTAGCGTCAAGATGAGGCCCGTATGAACAACGTACAAAAAGCGTATGAAAAAAGAAAACCCGGCATCGCTAAAAGCGAGTCCGGGTGTCTGGAGGTCGTCTTTAGCTGAACTTTTTAAGCGCCCGCAAGCTGAGCAAATCGGCGCTGAGTGAGTATATCAAGCCGTCAGCTGTGGCCGTTGCTGCCTCAGGGCGTGCCCGTTCTGACCAGCAGCGCGAAGACGCCCAGCGCTGCAAATGAGGGCTGAGACCCCGTGCACCATCCGGATCGGCAGCCATTGCGTGACGCGCTCGCCGAACCAGACCACCGGCACATTGGCCAGCATCATGCCCAGCGTCGTGCCGGCGACCACCCAGAGGAAGGCCTGGTATTCCGCAGCAAGCACCACGGTCGCAATCTGCGTTTTATCGCCCATCTCGGCCAGGAAGAAAAGCAGCAACATGGTACCGAAGACGCCAAAACGCGACGCTGCAGCGGTTTCAGCGTCATCAAGCCGGTCCGGAATCAGCATCCAGCCCGCCATCAGCAGAAAGGAAATGCCCAGCACCCAACGCAGCAC